>CAZBKJ010000005.1:0-53279 GCA_964492495.1 uncultured Pseudomonadales bacterium | reverse complement strand
ACACCTGCTGCCATCAAACTCATCGTACTTCCACAGACAGAAGCCTGTGAGGTTGATCCATTACTACTCATGATTTCAGAGACTACTTGAATGGTGTATGGAAAATCTTTTTGTGATGGAATCATTGGAAGCAATGCTCGCTCTGCCAATGCTCCATGTCCGACTTCACGACGTTTTGGTGCACCGAAACGACCTGTTTCACCTGATGCGTATGGTGGCATGTTGTAGTGGTGAATGTAGTGACGTTCTTCTTCACCTTCTGCGTCTTCAATGAGTTGACCCATTGATGGACTTCCTAGAGTAGTGATTGTTAATGCTTGTGTTGCACCACGCTTAAACATTGCACTTCCGTGAACGCGTGGAAGGAGATCAACTTCACAAGTAATCGGTCGAATTTCGTCAAGCTTTCTGTCATCTGGACGAATATTATCTTCCAAAATCATACGTCTGCCTTCTTCCTTCATCAGGTTATAAAAGGCATGTTTGACGTCGGCTTCACGTTCTTTTAAGTCTTCACGTTCTGTCAAAATCTTGGCAATCACTTCTTCCAACCCAGTTGGCTGGAGTGTTGCTTCAAGCTTGACCATCTTCACGATTTCATCGTGATGTGATGCTCGGAAGGCATCTTGTAGTTCTGTTTGTTCTGGCTCTGGAATAAATTCAAACTTCTTTTTGCCAATGTCTTTTGCCATCTCAGCAATCTCTGCAGACATTTTTGACAACTGTGCTTGTCCTTCATCGAAGGCTTTGAGCATAATTTCTTCACTGACTTCATTTGCCCCAGCTTCAACCATGACGATTGCTTCACTGTTGCCACAAAGGATCAAATCCAATTGACTTGTTGCTCGCTCTTCATGACTTGGGTTAAACACAAATGAATTACTGTCACTCATGTATCCGATACGAAGACCAGCGACAGGTCCATCGAAAGGAACAGAGGAAATTTGGGCTGCTGCACAGGAAGCAACGAGAGCTACCATATCTGCATCATTTTTCATGTCAACAGAAAGTACGGTTGCAATACACTGCACTTCATTGGTCAGTCCTTCAGCAAACATTGGTCGAAGGGTGCGATCAATGACACGGCCTTTGAGAATCATTTCATCGGTAGGGCGTCCGTCACGCTTGACCCAACGAGAACCTTTGATGCGTCCACCAGCGTACAGTTTTTCTGCATACTCAACTGACAATGGAAAGTAGCCTAGGTTTGCGGGTTTTCCCAACGCAAACGTGACATGCACAACTGTCTCACCACAAGTGGCGAGAATTGCTGCATCAACTTGTTCGGAAAATCGTCCGACTTCGAGTGTAATTTCTTTGTCACCAACATGAATTGTTTTGGTGTAGAACTTTGCCATACATTTTTTTCAGCCAGAACCTTCGTCGCCTGACTGTTCCTGAAATAAATAATTTTTATACCGTAATAATAGAGGATTCTTACGTTTGAAGTAAGAATCAAGAAAGTTCTAAATACATAGTAACTTCTTTTTTTAGAAGAGAATGAAGAGATCAATCTTATCCCGCAAGCTGCGGGGCACGAGCGATATCTTTATTCCCTTCTCTTAAACTCTTAAATTTTTTACGCTTTCAAAGTTGCCTGACCACCGACTGCTGCACCACTTATTATAAAAATGCAAACATTAGCATGAGCAAGGTTTTCGACTTCTGTTAGACTTAAAAAATCTTTTATTTCATTATGGCTTGAGGGAATATATACTTCCTCATTATTATCACTATCCCTATATGTCACTTTAACTAAGCGACCATTACTTACGCTTTTAGCTTCAATAATTTTGTATTCTTTTTTTGCCATAGGTAGATCTACACAATGAATATAGATATTTTCAGTTAAGAAGGAGAAATTACTTACTTAAACCAAGTTTTGAAAGTACTTCTTTGGCTCTCTTTTCGTCTTTTCTCACCAAGAAATTGACCAAGCGTCGACGTTTGGCAACCATTTTCAAGAGTCCTTTTCGGGAGTGATTGTCTTTTTTGTGTTTCTTTAAGTGCTCTGTCAGATCATTGATCTGGTAGGTAAGCAGTGCAATTTGCACTTCTGGAGATCCAGTATCGCCCTCTTTTGTGGCGAAGTCGGTCATGATTTTTTGTTTGGCTGTTTTATCGAGTGCCATAGGTGTATCTTTCCTTATTTGCCAAGTATATATACTGAGCAAAAAAGTAACACTAATTAATAACTTTTCGTAGTATACCAGAGGAAAGCGAAATTCACAATTATCCTTTCAGCTCCCCAGTTGCAGAATATCCCGCGGGCATAACAGATGACTGTGCTGTTTTGTTTAGTGCCGCAGCAAATGGGTTGCTCGACGCTTGGGGACTTTGTCCCTGATCACTTGATTGCTGGTTGTTTTGATTGGGATCCTGAGCCCTTTGAATATTTTGGTCTGTAGCTACATTCACCCCTGGAATTGTCGGTTGATTGATGTTTTGTACAAAGGGAAACTGTGTCGGAGCGAGTGTCCCCTGCTGGCCTATTGGTTGGCGTTTTGCCCCAGCTCGAAGCAAAAAAGCAATTGTTTCGTATGTCTCAGCAGAGACCGTCGGGCTTAGAAAGCCTTGAGTGATTGACTCCATACCAAAAAGCAGATTACTTGCGCCATCAGCTTCCAACGGTAATTCAAGACCTGCACACAACGACGCTGTAAGTTCTGACAAACTACTAAATCCTTCTGCATTGAGATGATGTTTCGCAAAGGTTGTGACGGGAAAAAGCGTGAGTGCGACCGTGAATGAGCCTTCGATGACGTTTCTCTCCTCGTCATACAAAGGCCCAATTTCTGAAAAATTATTGACACCTATGAGAAACGTGAGATCACTCTCTGCCCCCGCGTAGTCAAACACGACCGTATCGGGATTGAGAGGAAGCGCATTGTTTTTTGGGGCAATAACAAGATTAAATCGCTTCCCATCTTCTGAGATGTTATAGCTGACTTTTTCAACCTGTTCTTCACTGTACTCAAAAGAAACGACCAGATTTCGGTTGCCAATTTTCTTTTTTACCGAATCGACACCCACGAGCCGTGAAAACTCTACCCGCATGTCTGCAACAGAGGCTACTTGAACGGTGATATTTTTCTTTTGGAGGGCGAGGGAAAGTCCGAGGGCAGAAGCAACCGAGTCAATATTTGGTGTTGAACTCAACAAGATCAGCGCTTTTGTACTTTTAGGCAAAGATTTCTTGAGTGACTCGAGAGTTGAGATAGTCTTCATGTGTAATGCCACATACTAGCACAGGCAGAGTTGCTTGCAAGCAGGAGTCTTTTGACATTACAACCCTATCTGGCGTTTGAAGACCAACCAACATTTTCCCCAAAAACCTGCACGGGCATACGCATTTTTATATTCAATCCACCGTTCTTTTTTTCGCGCATCCTCGGTTCCAGCGTACGGAGGGTTTATCCATGCAGAGATCACAATTTTTTGGTTTCGATCATTGGGAGTTACGATCAACGTGACAAAGGATGCTCCTATACGTTTTTGATACTCTTTGGTGTTTGGTTCTTTCCCCGTAACAATTTTGTCAGGAGACGTAAACACTTGAGCGGCAATATGTTGAGGTAGTTTTCGATCAATCAGTCTCTCGATCGCATGGTCTGTCCAGATCAATCCACCAAATTCACGAGATGGTCGACTCATAGATTCTTCTTTCGAGCATATCTCTCTTTTGATGTACGCAAGACTTTTTCTTTGTTTTGATTACTGGAACTCGCTAACCCCAAGGTATATGCGGGGAATGGATGACTCATTTGATTATCAATCATGAGCTTACAAATTGTTTGATACCTCTCGAGTGAAACAAGATCTTCATCTGTATATTTGTTGCCAAATTCTTTCTTCATCCAGTCGGCATCGCTGGCACCGAGAATAAAGCTCAGCATCGTACCGGCATTGCCAAAGATTGCTGACTTTACGTCATCTGGTATCTGATCCATGTATTGATTTGCCAGCACCAAGTTTAGGCGATACTTTCGCGCCTCAGAAAGGATTTTAATGAAGCTCGTAGTGGCAAAGTTTTGAAACTCATCAATGTAGAGATAGAAATCGCGTCTTTTTTCTTCATCAATGTACACTCTATTCATGGCTGCAAGTTGAATTTTCGTGATCATCATAGCCCCCAGAAGCGAGGCATTGTCTTCTCCGAGCTTTCCCTGAGACACATTCACCAAAAGGATTTTTCCCTCATTCATAACTGTCTCGATATCAAAGGAGCTTGTATTGGTGTTTACTACACCCCGAATGAGTGGAGATGTCACAAACTGCCCTACTTTATTGAGGATCGGTGAAATGGCTTCTGAGCGCTGTTTGTCAGGCATGGTATTAAACTCACTCACCCAAAAATTCTTTAATACTGGATCCTCTAACCTGTCGACAACTTTCATACGAAACTTTTCATCGGTTAGCATATGAAGGACATCGCCTAGCTGAGCCTTTTCTGAAAGCAATGTTAATAGGGTGTTTCGCAAAATGTACTCTAGACGTGGCCCCCATGAATGGGCATAGAGTTTTTGAAAGATTGAGACAATCCCTGAGGCAATGAGTTCACGATGAACAACAGAACCTCCTTCAAAGAGATTGAGCTTCACAACTGCTTCAGGATCAGCAGGATCAAGTAAAATGACATCATTAATACGGTGTTTGGGGATGTAGTTCAAAACTGTTTCAATCAAATCTCCGTGAGGGTCAATCACCGCAAGTCCCTCATCATGCTTTAAGTCATTAATAATCATGTTGGCAAGTAACGTTGACTTTCCCGTTCCGCTTTTTCCCAGAACATACATATGTCGCCTGCGATCCATGCGCTTGATTCCAAAAATTTGTTCTTTGTTCTTAAACAATACTTTTCCAAATAAGTTTACGTCTCCTCGTTTATCTTCTGGGATCGCATCAAAGGTCGGTAAATTTTCTGGAGGTTCACCTAATAGCGTTTTTCCCCAAGCTATATTATTAATGGATGCAAAGTTTTTGTTGGGTAAGTGAATGAGGGTCGAGAGCTCCTCCTGGCTTACATACTGATGTGTGAACGGTACCTGGCGGGATAGTATTTTTTCAATTAACGCGTTTTTTCGAATCAGCGGTGTATGAAGTCGCAGTGATTGGTATGGGGTATCAAGACCGGTGAATGCCGTCTGAATAGACTGCAACAGTTGTTTTGCTCGTTCCGTATTTGGCGCATGGACAAGAACGGTAATAGAGATCTGGAAAGACGTTCCCGTCATTTTTTTCTCTATCTGACTTTTTTGCGGATGAGGTAAAGATGTTCCATCTTTTTGGACAATCCCTGTATGAATAATGGAGTTTCCTGCAGATTTCCAGCCCTCTTTTGCTTTTCGAACACTAAACTGAATAAGGGCTTCTTCGTCGGATTGAAGTTTTGAGAGTGTTGAAAAGATATTTGTCAGCGCATCGATTTCTCCGCTTTCGCTATGGGTTTTGAGAGAAAGATGTGAGGGAGCTGAAAAATGCAGTTGACCCACCTGTATACTTCCTGCTTTTTTAAAACTTTCCAGGGGGTTATGTTCAAGCTCTTTTGTCAGTACTTCAGGGTAGCTAGCAGATAACTGGGCGTTGTAATACTCTGCTCTGTTTTTAGGAACAGTTAAGAGCGTGTAGATTGTTTGCCCTTGGCTTAAAAACTCGACAACAACTTCTTGTGCATGGGAAAAATGGTGGAGTAAACCGTGTGGAGGATTGGGTAGAGTCGCAAAAAAATGCCCTGCGGCTTCTGGGGTTTGTTCACTCGTGCGAGGAGTTCGCAGTTCTAGGGTAACTGTTGGGGTTGTACTCACAAAGAAAGTATACCAGTTTTATGAGTGTTGATACCTAGATAACGGACAGACGACATAAAAATCCCCCAGTTTTTATTCTGAGGGATTTTTTTTGTGAGAGCGTTTTTCACTCTGTTTAGATTGGACACGCTCCACTTGCACACTTCAAACTTTCCAAGTCAATATCTTCGGTCAATTTTTCTGCTTTCTCCGTGAGAAGTTCATCTTCATGAATCTCGCGTCTGATTTCTTCAAACTTGCTGATCGTGACTTGTTCTTCTGGTTGATATTCATACGCAGTTGCATCTGTCTGAGGCATGACCGAACAGCATTTGATTTGCGACTGATAGATTCGCACCATCTTGGAATAGTCCTTAAACTTCACTTTTTTTGGATCATATTTCAAGGTGTAGCTGACCTGATTTCCTGTATCCTCAAGTGGATTTTCATTTTCATCAACTCCTTGAATCCAGTATTTTTCCAAAAGCATCAGCCACTTGTACTGTTCTTCTGGAGTTGCCTCTGCAGCAGTAATGAGAGCTCCGTCCATGCCGAGTTTACAGATTTCTGGTTGGGTTGGAAATCCAATGACGGTTGTTCCGCTGTAACTTTTCAGCTCTTTGGTTGGATACTTCATCTTCGCGTACTTTTTCACTAAAGGATCATCGTTTCGAAACTGTACCCAGCGAATATACTCGCGCATGCTTGGCAAATGCGCCCCTTCAGTCAGACCAAATAGTTTGGAGGTCGTTCCAGCAGGCTTGATAGTGGTATTGGTATGAGGAGTTACCATCCCTAAGTGCTTGCTGTAGTTTTCCGCTTCTTCAACAACTGCTCGCTTAAATCGAGACAATGTGAGCCAAAAATCCTTTGATTTCTCTTCTTTAATAAGATCTCGAAATCCATATCCAAATCGATTCCATGCGTACTCATGAAGCCCCGTCATGGACACACCAATACGGTTCGTACGCTTAACTTCTTTGTTGTACAAACTATCCATGGTGTTGACTCGGATCAACGCTCGCGTGGTGGTACGAAATGCTTCTTCCGCATCATCGTCAGTCGGAGCAAAGTAAGGGACAACATCACCAATCACGCAGTATCCACCCAACATATTCAAGGAAATCTCTCCACATGGGTTTGGAATTTGAGCGTAGTATTTTGCTCCAGCGCGCTTTGCTATAAGTGAAAGCATTTTTCCTGTTTCTTTGAGTGGTTTGTATTTTTCACTCTGCGCATACTTTCCATCCATATATCCGTCGTACTTATCATCATTTTGTACAAAACGATGTTGGTTGATAAACCCTGGCTCTCCCGTTCCATCTTTATAACTTGCTTCTAAAATTGCATCCAATACTTTTTCTGAGTGCTTGGTTTTTTGTTTCCAGAATTTCTCATCAACTGCCACAGAATTGTTTGCCGACCACAGAAATCCTCCACGTTTTATATCGATAAAGTCAAAGATCTCACTATCCGTCCATACTTTTGTGGCAATTCGGGCAGCTCTTCGTGCGCCACCAACTAACACACATTCAGCCAAGTAATGATCAATGAAGATTGCTTGTTTCCATGCGCTCAAGCCTGAATTCTTAATTGTTGCAACTCGAGCAATTGCGTTCATGAGTGGTTTTGGACCTGACGCTGGACGATTCTGCATTCCTCCAATGGGTTGTCCCTTGGCACGAACTTTAGAGAAATCCAAGATTAGTGTTTTGTCTGCATATTTTTTCTCAAAGGCCATGACTTCCATTTTTTCAACAGCACTCGCCCACCCTTCACGTGAGTCTGGAACTTCATACCAGATCGCTCCCTCTTTGTACTTGTGTTTGGCATCTTTGACACTCTCATCCAGTCCCCATTCAAAATCAGCATGTGATTGATCGATCACACAATGCACGATTGGCATGTTGTCCCAATTAACCACACACATATCATCATCATACGAACGACCCACTCCGGAACCATTAAGTAATAAGTAAAAGAGAATATACGAAGAAGAACTTGTCGAGCAGTTGGTAAACACTTCCATGTTTCGCTCTACTTGTGTTTCATCTCCATGCTGTAAGTGTCTCCCACTCATGAGCATCGAGCCGTTGGCAATATGCTTATAGAGCACGTCATATTCTTGCTTTTGTTCACTGAGGAATTTCTTCGGAAGAAGCCCGACATTTCCTGTAGCCACACGCTTTGCTACATCTCCCCAAGTTTCTAGTGAGCCATCTGCTTTGGTTCGAAGGATTGTGCGTTTGGCAACGGCTTCTCCCATCCCTGGGGTTAATTTACGTACCTCAAACTTCATTTGTTTCTTTGGTAGCTTTACTTCAACTTCTACGGACTTGGCTTGTTTTTTTCCATGCTTGGAAACCTGGCGGGAAGCTCTTCCTGTAGTAGATGGATTGGAAAAAGAAATACGTGGCTCCATACACTCCTTTTCTAGACATTAGTCTTACAAACAATTATTTTTTTTCAAGCAATGCTTGGACTTCTTTGTGAAAGTCCTCTAACGTACGAAAATCTCTATACACACTGGCAAACAATAATGAAGAAAGCGGATCAAGTCCTCGCAAACGCTTCAACACTTCTTTCCCGACTTCCCAACTTTTAATTTCACTTGTTTGTCTTTGACGTAACACTCTTTCCACTTCATCGATCAGTTCTTCGACCTGCTCTAATGACACTGGTCTATTCCAGGTGGCTTTTAACAAGCCTTTTTTCACCTTCTCACGATCAAACTTTTCTCTCTCTCCATTCTTTTTCAAAACAAAGATATCAATACCTTCTACTCGCTCGTATGTCGTAAAGCGCTTTGTGCATTTTTCACACTGCCTGCGTCGTCGCAGTGCCCGTCCGTTCTCGGCTACTCTTGATTCAAGCACCTGGGTTTCAGCAAACAAACAGTACGGACAGCGCATACGCTTCTTTCTTTCCCAAGCCTCTCCTAGTGTTGTCAGCACACTATATGTAGGAAGGTGGATATGTAGTGAACCACTAGGCTTGGTGTGCGTCAACTATATTCCACCGCATCAATCCACATCATCCAGAGGGAACGACTATTCCTGCAGTTTATGCAATTGTAAGAAAAAAGAGAAACTATTTTTATTATTGAAGTTGTTGCTGAACTACTGAAAGTTCGCTTAAAAGCCGATCGATGACCGCTCGTTGTTCATCGCTAAAATGCGGCTTCATCAATTCAAGTTGGACAGCATGAGTAGCAATTTTTTTTTGAATTTCATTACGGTCTGCGGTCGACGCAGGGCCAGAAGATTTACCAACATCCAAAGAAGCGGAGAGCACATATTTTTCCGCTTTGGACACTGTGGTGAGAGCTAAAGCCGAGCGTTTTTTTTGTAAAAGTAGTTGTGCTGATTCCAAACGTTTGTCCGCCAGCTCCAGCTTACGTTCTGTCTTTTTTGATGGAGAAAGGAAAAAAAGTGACACGCGATCACGAACCATGAGAACTGGATAGATCGGGTGATCGGGTAAAAAAGGAAGTGTTGTTAATTCCCGTAGCCGCGAACTCGCAGAGAAATTCGCCATCGCTTCTCTTTCAGCAAGAGTCGGTGCATACAGTGTTTGCCGGGTAATGGATAAAAATAGGACAAAAACGATCAGGAAAATCCCGAGGAAATACACACCAACACGTAAGAGGTTTTGTCGTTTCATAGGGGAGAAACTTTGAGTGTAGCAGATGACAAACTAGGCGCAAGGGGAAACAGAACCAGAACGTTCTCGTACTGTATTAGTCACTATCAGGCGAGAGACTTTTTTCAGAACCCATATCATCTCTTCTCGATGTAAACAACGAAGAAAGTATTCTAGGAACACGAATGCCCCTAGCCGCAAGCCATACCTCTAAAGTGAGGAAAGCTTCATTATTGTTTCTTCCATTAAGATTAATTGCTTGCAATTCCTGTTTTGTAAATGTCGGCCCTGGTTGTATTTTGTTTAATTCTCGTGCTGAAAACGTTCTTCTTATATCAATCGATGATACACTAGATTCATCCACTTCTCTCAATGCCATATTTATCTCCAGTATTTTGTCAACATCTAAATTGTCTGAAAGTATACCACAAAACAGGACAATAACAAATTATTACCGGATTTGTAGGGAAGAAAGTTAGTATTGTGGGAGGTACCGTTTTACATTCTCGGCATTCACAATGACCTGATTGGTGCCTTTTTCAACAATCTCTTTGGCAACCTTGCCACACATGTTTTTGATGGTTCTCTGAAGCGTACGGATACCAGAGTCAAATCCCAGAGGTCGTACGACATTTGGCCAGACAGCTTCATCGACAACTAAATTCTCTTTTGAAAGACCAGCATCATCAAGTGCCTGAGGCATTAGATAGTCACGAGCGATATGAATTTTTTCATCATCAGTATACGAAGGCATATCGATCTGCTCTAGACGATCATAGACCGCCGTAGCAATTCCACGAGTATTATTTGCGGTCGCGATAAAAAGAACTTCTGAAAGATCAAACGGAAAATCAAGATAGTGATCAACAAACGCATAGTTCTGTCCTGGATCCAGAAGCTCAACCAACACCCCCATAATATCCATACGAGCATCTTCTGCCACACGATCAATTTCATCCAACAGCATAATGGGGTTTTTGACTCCGGATTGGCGCAACCCTTTGATAATTGCTCCAGGCTCTGACTCTAAGTGAAGTCTACTTTGTCCTCGAAGATCTCGTGCTGATCCCATACCACCAAAAGGGACACGGATAATTTTTCGTCCCAGTGCTTCAGCCAGCGAGTACGCAAATGTCGTTTTTCCAGTACCTACAAGGCCGACAAGTAAAAGAATTGGGGCTTTTACCCGCCCACCTGGGTCTTTTGCGTGTTGGAGCTTAAGGATGGATACATACTCAAGCATGCGTTCTTTGACGTCACCAAGCCCGTAGTGGTGCTTGTCCAGAATTTCTTTGGTGTGCGGAAGATCCAACACATCCTCTGTTTTTTTCTCCCAAGGAAGACTCGTCACCCAGTCAATATAATGAGAAACCTTCTCAAATTCCTCACCATACGACTTCATCCGCGCACTGCGTTCAAGTCGATCAAGCATGACACTTACTTTTGTTTTGAGTTCTGGAGGAGTTTGGGCTGACTCTATTTTGTCACGAAGAGATTTAATTTCAGAAAGAACTGCTGTTTCGATTGCATCGTCAGATTTGAGGGAAACGGTCGTTTGCGCAATATTGTTTTGATCCATGAGCTAATGATAGACCAAAAAAGTAATTATTACATCTCTCTCTGAGAAGTAACCCTATGCTGTAGACCCCTTATATTTCTCTTTAGGCTGAGATGCATCCTGAGGTAACGGTCTCTCGGTACGAGCTTGAGGAACCGGAACATCCTTATACCGACCTTCTTGTACTTCTCTCGGAGAAGAGTTCGGTTCAGACGAATAGACAAAGCGTGGGGGAGAAATAACTGGTGGAACATATTTAAGAAAAGCAATTTTCTTTTGCGCATCCAAACCCAATTTTACATCTACTTTTTTTTGGATATCATCGATACGGAGATCATCAGAGTCTGAAGGAAGTGGATTGTTTAGCCATTTCTGGATTCTTGCCTTCATTTGTGTTACTTCATTCGGTTTATATCTTTTTCCTGACACTGTCATTTCTTCAATCGCACGACTAAATAAGGTATCAAGAGTTACTTCATTACCAAAATAATATTTGTATCGGACTGATCGTTCTTGATCTGCTTTTGATAATTCTTGATCGACACTCTTTACACTCGGCATTCCACTTCCTGCTTGAACAATATCGCGGGAAATTGCTCCAATTATCGAATTAAGAACACTTGGGATAGTATTAGCTTTTGTTTCAGTGATCGGTGGTTTTTCCGCTGAGCCTTCACGCCTGTGAGTTCGAGAAATTAATGTTAAGAATTTACTTCTAAGACTTTTAACATTATCAAGAAATTTTGTTTTCTCGGTTTTCGGAGGAGATGTTAATTCGGACATGATGTAATACTACTACAGTTTTTTATTCCAAGAAATCTTGCAATCGCTTGCGCTTGCTTGGATGTCGTAACTTTCGAAGTGCTTTTGCTTCAATTTGTCGGATTCTTTCACGTGTGACACCAAATTTTTGTCCTACTTCTTCAAGCGTCATGGGTCTTGCACCATTTAAGCCAAATCGCATCGCAAGGACTTTTGATTCACGGTCAGAGAGAGCAGCAAGTACTTCATCGATATTTTCTTTGAGCAGTTTCTTACTGGTTGCGTCATATGGAGAGGCTTGAGTCTCATCTGCAATGAAATCACCCAAGTAACTGTCTTCATCATCACCAATTGGAGTTTCAAGTGAGGTAGTCTTCTGAGAAATCTTCATAATTTCTCTCACTCTGTCTTCATCCATTCCTTCCATTGCTTGTGCAATCTCAAACGCTTCTGGTTCACGACCTAGGTCTTGCATGAGTTTTCGCTGAATACGCATCATTTTATTGATGGTTTCTACCATGTGGACAGGAATACGGATGGTACGAGCCTGATCAGCGATAGCACGGGTGATCGCTTGTCTGATCCACCAAGTTGCGTAGGTTGAGAACTTAAATCCTTTCGTCCAGTCGTACTTTTCAACTGCACGAATTAAGCCTTTGTTTCCTTCTTGAATCAAATCCAAGAATGTCATTCCACGGCCGATGTATTTTTTTGCAATAGAAACAACCAAACGAAGATTACTTTCCGTTAGCTTGGCTTTTGCTCGAAGATCCCCTTGCTCAACTCGCTGTGCAAGATCGACTTCTTCTTCACGGTTTAAAAGCGGAATACGTCCAATTTCTTTGAGGTACATGCGTACAGGGTCCGAAACACTCTTATCATCAAGAGACGAAAGAACTTCGAGTTCTTTTTCCAGGTCTGTCGATGCTGCTGCATCTTGCTTCATGTCTTCTTCAGACACGTTCTCAAAGACATCGATTCCTAAAGAAAAGACTTTTTTGTAGAAGTCATCAAGCGTCTTTACATGCTCTTCTGGCTCCGCAAAAACCGTCAAGATATCGTCTTGGGTAAGATACCCTTGCGATTTCCCGCGTTTTACCAAATCATCAATCAACGTTTTTAAGTTCGTACTCATAGAAGAAAACCTGGCTTATTCCTCATGCCAGGTGAATTGTTGTATGTGGAAATACGTATTGTAGTGTGCCTTGAGAGGAAAAAGGATGGATATATTCACATCCAAGGAGGCTTTTAAAAGCCTAGGTCTTAAGGCACGAGTACAGGCGATAGTGTACAAGAAAACTCAAATATATACAAGTAAGAGCTGGCGAATAGATGGCACCCTTTTTCTCGTTTCGAACACGCAACACATCCCACTGTTTTCCTATGAACTCTTTACGATACAGATACCAATGAATGTCGAAGTTTTTTGAGCTCTGCTTCCTCATCCTCTGTGAGTTTTTCCTTTGATTCAATTTCTCCTATGCGTGTTGCGATGTGCTTCACTTTTTCCTTCGCTCGTATTTCTTGCAACTTTTGCAAGATTGAGCTAAATTCATCAGGATTTTCCCTATTTGATTGCTCCAGAGTACTTTCCATGTAGAGCGTGGTATAGACATCCACAAGTTCGGGAGGCAGAGCAGTAACGACACTTGCGGGATTGAACGCTCCGGGAATTGCAGCCAAGCTTTCTAGAAGTCTCTCGTAGGAGCCTTGGAAGACTTGGCTTTTTCTTAGTAGTTCAAAACGACTGAAGAACTCACTTTGATCACTTCCAAGCAACTGAATAAATAAGTATTTTTCCAGTACTTCGTACCGTGAATGAGGAGTCTCTTTTTGTTTTTTTGGAGTCTTTGATAGTTTTAAACCAAAAACTTTTTCAGTTTTTGCTTTTTGCATCTCCTGAAGAAAAATTTGCTCTGATACGCCCAAACGCTTTGCAACTTGCTGGATATAGTGCGCTTGTTCAACAGCATTGGGAATTTGAGAGAGTAAAGGTGCGAGTTCCTGCGTGATTTCTCTTTTTCCATCTCCCGTCTTTGGGTTAGACCGAGTAAAGGCAACAGAAATGAGATACTCATACACACTGACGCTAGTTTTTACCGTCTCTCGCCACTTCGCTGGATTTTCTTTGGCAATTTCATCAGGATCTTTTCCTCCCTCAAGGGGGAGCACTCGCAGTTGTACATCCAAACCACTTTCAACAACAACACGGATCGCTCGTTTTGTGGCCTCTATGCCTGCGGAGTCAGCATCAAGCGCAAGGAGCACTTTACTTGCACTATAGGAAAGGGTTTTAATTTGTTGTTGTGTAAGCGCAGATCCCTTGATTGCAACAACATTATCCACATGTGCCTGAACACTACTGATCACGTCAAACTCACCTTCACAGACAATCACTTCCCCTTCCTGACGAATTCGGCTGGAGAGTTGAGAGTATCCAAAGAGTAACTCACTTTTATGATACAGACTCGTTTCTGGATTATTAATATACTTTGCTTCTTTGGCGTTTTTTTCGAGCAGCCTTCCTGAAAAACCAACAACCTGCCCTCTTGGAGTTGAAAGTGGGAACATAATTCGTCCCCGGAAGCGGTCATACACTCTTCCTTTTTGAGATCGAAGGATAAGACCGACATCAATAACATCTGTTTCAGAAAACTGTTTTTTTCGTACAAGATAGGACGTGAGTCCTTCCCATGAATCAGGGGCAAATCCTAGTTGAAAGAGCTTGATTGTGTCTTGATGAATGCCTCGCTCTTCTAAGTATTTGCGTGCTGGCTCTCCAAGCTTGTGTTCCGTCAAAATATAGTGATAAAAAGCGCTTGTGAGTGACAAAATTTCAAGAAGCTTGTCCTTCTTTTTGTCTTCTGGCGTTAAAGGGACATTTGAGAGTGTAATTCCAGCACGTTTTGCCAATTCCCGCAGGCTTTCAGCAAAAGAAATTCCTTCCACTTTTTGCAAAAAAGTAAAACAGTCTCCTGCCTCCTGACATCCAAAGCACTTATACCTGCCCAGTTCAGGAGTAACAAAAAAAGAGGGAGACTTTTCGCTATGAAATGGACACAAACCTTTGAAGTTTTTCCCAGCACGTGTAAGCTTTACTCTCTCACCAATTAATGCCACAATATCAACTGCTTCTTTTACTCGTAAAATCTCTGATTGCATAGGTGCAGTATAGCAAATACTTGAGCCGTTTTTCGTATTTTATTTTGGTACTATATAATAGGAAAAATGTTCGTGCGAATTTTATCAACGTTTCACCGCTATCTTTGGGTCATAAGCATTGTAACGTTCTTCTTTTTTTCTTTTTCCTTCAGTCAGGTATCTGCACAGGGTGATTTTTTTATTGACCTTGAAAACACGTACACGATCCAAAAAAATGACACCGTTCACGTCAAACAAGTATTTGTGATGACAAATACGGTTTCTACGGTCTATGCAACCAAATATGCTTTTGACATTGGAAGTACGCGTATTGAAAACGTACGAGTAACAAGCCTCAATAAATCAATTGAACCAACGCTTTCAACGCATGGAAACAAAACCACAGTATCCTTTCCATTCTCTGACAAAGTCATAGGCAAAGATAAGCAAAGAACAATAACAGTGGAGTACGATGCGAAGGATTTTGCAATTCAAGTTGGCAATACCATCGAACTCAACATTCCAAAACTTGCGGATGGGAAAGAGTTTCGCACATATACTGTCAACGTTGTTGTGGACGAAGCACATGGGCAACCTGCTTTTGCGTACCCATCGCAGTTTGTAACAGCTTCCTTGGATAAAAAGAATATCATCACGTTCAAAAATACAGGACAGGAAGAGGGGGTAAGTTTACTGTTTGGATCGAAGCAAATTGCAAAGCTTTCATTGCAGTACCACTTAGAAAATACCAATAGCGTTCGGGGTAAAACATCTATCGCGCTCCCTTCAGATGGACACTATCAACGACTCTACTATGACGAGATCACACCTGCCCCCAAAGAAATTACTGCCGACAAGGATGGAAACTGGCTTGCTTCTTATGAACTTGATCCAGGACAGCGCATAGACATTACAGCAAAAGCTCATGCAGTTATTACTTTAAAACCACAAGAACATGCGTCCAGTCAAAAACCAAACATCTCAGATTATCTTCGTGAATCTGAGCATTGGCAATCTCGTGACGGAAAAATTGAACGACTCGCAAAAGAGCTGAAAACTCCTGAAAAAATATATGACTATGTCGTATCAACACTGTTTTATGACTCAAGTAGAATCTCGCAAGGATATAAACGCCTCGGTGCACTGGAGGCTTTAGAAAATCCAGGACATGCTGCCTGTCTTGAGTATAGTGATCTTTTTGTGGCGCTTTCCCGAGCGGCGGGAATTCCAGCACGTGTTGTGACTGGATACGCATATTCTCATAATGAAGAGTTACGCCCATTAGGCCGAGTACGCGATGTTCTTCATGCTTGGCCAGAATACTGGGACGAAACTAGTGGAAAGTGGGTAAGTGTTGATCCAACTTGGGAAGACACTACTGGTGGAGTTGATTATTTTCATCGACTTGATTTCGGACACATTGCATTTGTCAGACAAGGAATTTCTAGTACTTCCCCTCTTGCTGCTGGGATGTATGCCTATGATGAAAATCAAACAAAAGATATCCAAGTCGAATTTGTTTCTGAGTTTCCTGAGTACCAACCAACGTATGAAACACAGTTTACGCTGCGTCCTAGTGCTTTGTTTGGCCTACGAAACAGTCATATTTTGCAAATTACCAATACGACGCTTCAAGCTCACTATGATGTCCCTGTTACTGTCCGTATCCAAAACTCTTCTGGAATTCGAGAACTTTCGGTACAATCGAGTTTCCTCCCAGGGCAGACCATCGAAATTCCTGTACAATTGCCCCACGGAAATATTTTCTCCAACTACAAAACCAACATTCAAATCAATGTAGCTGGAAACAAGTTTAGTCATGACACAACCATCGCCAGCACCCTCAAGCAAAATGCCCTCCTCATCATCGTTGCCACCGTGGTGGGAACAAGTGCGTGCATCTGTGCCATTATCACCAGGCGTCTACTGGTTCCTCGATGGAAATGAAACGGTATTGTATGTGGGCAAAGCAAAGGTACTTAAAAATAGACTTTCCCAGTACGCAAAGCACGAGGATGATAGACCGCAAATTGGAAAACTCCTTTCACAACTCCACACGGTAAAGTGGCAAGAACTCGGTAGTGAACTCGAAGCTCTACTTGTAGAGGCGGAGCTCATTAAGAGATACCAACCTGCTTTTAATATTCTCCTTAAAGATGACAAATCAAATTTGTATATCTGTATCGGACAAGGAAAGTTTCCTAAAATCTTCACAGCAAGGAAACCAGAAATCCTTCGAAGCCAGGAAAAGTGGACCACTTTTGGCCCCTATCAATCAGGGTACAAAGTACGACAAGTGCTCGAAATTGCTCGTCGAATCTTCAAATGGTGTGACAAGCCCTTACCAGATCTTGCACTGACAACGCAAAACCTAAAACCTTGTTTCTACTATCATCTTGGTTTGTGTTCTGGGGCGTGCATAGGAAAAATTTCAGAGGAAGATTATCATGAAATGGTTGTGTGTTTGAAAAAGTTCCTTCGTGGGAAAACGAGTGAACTGGTGAAAGAATTCACAAAAGATATTGAAACATTCAGTACCGATCATCAATTTGAAAAAGCCGGACAGGTTCGTGATCAGCTAGAGGCGCTCATTGTCGTTACTTCTCCCAAGTATAGACTTCGGCCAGATATGACGATTCCAAGTTTGACAAACAAATTGGAAGAAGAAGCGATTGTCAGTTTGCGATCAATTTTGAGGCAATATCTTTCACTCCCCGCTTCTGCGCCGTTTTCTCGAATAGAAGGCTATGACATAAGTAATATCCAGGGGACAAATGCAAGTTGCTCAATGGTGACAGCAATCGACGGGAAAATGGCACATAGCGAGTACAAACATTTTGGCATTAAAACACTCTCAACCCCAAATGACTTTGCCATGCTTCGTGAAGCACTTACACGAAGACAAAACCACCCTGAATGGGGCATTCCGGATATGATTCTCATTGACGGTGGAAAAGGACAGTTAAAAAGCGTGCTGTCAGTTTGGCAGTGGCCAAGTGTGGTAGTTTCGCTGGCAAAAAAACCCGATCGACTTCTGATCCCAATTATCAAACATGCAAAAGCAAATCAATTTGACGTGACATACAAAGAAATTCTCCTGGACGCAGAACTCCCGGCTACGCGATTACTACAAAGTATTCGTGATGAATCACATCGTTTTGCGAAACGACTGCACATCATCAAAAGAAACAAAGCCTTTCTCACCTAGGAAATATAGTATGCTTTTCATACATGCGAACAATTATTCGTGGATTATTTCTGACAGTTTTGACGTTGTTTATCCTTGATCACATTTTTTCATGGGTACGCATTGATGGAACGCACATCCTTATTACTTGCGGTGTTGCGTTCTATTTACTTGATCGTATTGGTCGACCAATTCTAAAGATTCTCTGGCTTCCCATCAATATCGTGACGCTCGGACTTTTTTCTTGGGTTCTCAACATCGCGGTGGTGTTAATTGTGATTCTGTTTATTCCAGGATTTCATTTGGATCCAGCGTCCTTTTCACAACTGCAGATAGGAAAGATTCTCATTCCAGCAATAAACCTTAAAATGTTTTGGACGTATTTTCTGTTCTCCTTCTTACTTACCTGGGGAGAAAGCTTCTTGTGGTGGCTTCTCGTGGAAGAATAAGAGTCAATTTATCATTTGATAATCGTGGTTTGAATAGACGTCACGTTTCCCAGACGAGACTTTTGGCGCGCATGCGCAATCTCTACCAGTCGATCAATGAGTTGTGGGTACGAGACACCACTCGCCTCCCAGAGATAAAAGGACATCGACCCTGGAATTGTATTGAGTTCATTGAGCCAAAACTCACCAGTTCCAACATTGACTAAAAAGTCTAAACGGACGACACCACTCACATCACACTGTCTTGCTGCCTTGATTGCCGCTTCTTGGATTTTTTTTGTCAGACTCATCGGAATAGGAGCTGGAATTCGGCGTTTGAGACTTGCCATGCCACCTGTTTTTTTGCCTCCACCTTCATATTTGTCGGCATACGAAAGAATTTCTCCAGAGGCAATTGGTTCTTCCGGAACACTTGCTTCGTATTCCTCAAACCCTAGAACAGACACATTGATTTCTTTCATTCCTTCGACGCCTTGTTCTACCAAAATACGTCGATCAAACTGAGCAGCAACGTCTATCGCCTCTTGTAACGATTTTCTGTCAGTAGCTTTTGTGATGCCAACACTTGAACCTAAGTTTGCTGGTTTCACAAAGAGTGGAAACTGCAGCTTTTTGTGTCCTTCATTTGCAGAATCGAGTAGCTCTTCTAAAACCTGCTCTTTGTTTGCCTCCCATTTGTTTTTGGTGAACCACTGAAAATTCACGACAGGAATATGCGAAGCTTCCAAAATTTTCTTGGTAATAATCTTGTCCATGCAGACTGCTGATCCCAAAACTCCTGGACCCTGATAAGGGATTCCTGCAAGTTCCAATAATCCTTGAATTGTTCCATCTTCTCCAAGAGTTCCATGGCAACAAACAATCGCGACATCGATTCCATGATCAATTTCTGGGTTCGGAGAGAAGTTGTATTTTTCAAACCCACTAGGGTTTTCTAAGTTTTGATTCTTATAGCCTTCGATTGTTGTTGTCTTCTCTCCAGTCCACCAATTCCCTTTTTTATCGACATAGAGAGCAATAACATTGTATTTCTCACGATCAGCATTTTTCATGAGCTGACATGCAGTGATGATACTTACTTCATGTTCTACAGATCTGGATCCAAATATCACACCAAGACGAGGTTTTGCCATACAAACTCCTTTATACGAGTGAAAGTATACACGACAAGGAGAGTAAATTTCTTGGTTATTCTGATTTCTGAAGACTTTCTGAAAACTCCCACTTTACAAGAAGCACCAAATACGATGATATTGGAAATACACCTACTATGAAAAATATCTTCATCCTCTTTTTTCTTACCCTTTCTTTTTTATTAGGATCAGCAAAGCTTATTCAAGCAGCACCCTCTACCTTTCCTATCTGTAGCTATGGCAATCAAGTAGAGACAATTGAGTCAACAGCAAATGCTCACCAATGTGCTTTTCAAGGTAGTCAATCGAACATAAAATATGAATGTAACACAGGGTTTTACATGGGATTCACTGGAAGTGGGTATAGTTGTTTTCCTCCATGCGCATCAGGAGTTTGTACTTCAGCTAATGTAGGAGGCGCCACAGCATGTGCTGGTGCTCATGGAGCATGGGCTCAATACTGTTGCCCCGCAGGAAAAGCAATAGTGAATGGAACTTGTCAGACTACATCTCAAGATACTACAGACACCAGTACTGAAACTTCAGGGTCCAACACTGGTTCAGTGCAATTCCCTCCTCAATCTCTTCCACAACCTACGCCCGCAAAACTCAATTGTGGAGCATCTTGTAAGACAAATGATGATTGTAAAAACCCAAGCGCTGCCGGCTTTGAAACTGTCTGCCGAAATGGCACGTGTGAAGCAAAGAGTTGCACACCAGGACAGACAATTCCTGGAGCAAATTGTTCTTGTGGAACAAAACAGCAGTGCGGACAGAGATGCGGACCTGCAGTAGGAAATCGCACCTGCGATCCTGCTACAAGTGAATGTGGATTTATCTCCCCTTTCTCTGCTTGTATGGTTGGAGGAACGACTGCTTCCGAATTTCAGTACTGTCTGCCAAAACGACCACTGCTAAAAAATGGATACACTATGCAACTGTGCAACGGCATTCAAGCGTGGTCACTCGTGAAACCTGACGGCTCACAAAAGGGACTTACACAGACTGATGTACGAGTCGCTTGTGGAATCATCCCCCCGTCCCCACCTCCAACTCCTCTCCCCCCTCTCTCATGTCCAGGAATTTCCTGGTCAAAGGCTGGTGTTAATACATCGGTAACAGCACGCGGCTACTACTATGGAGACAGAATTACGTTCCGAGTGAATCCGTTACCAAACACTCTTGCTGGCACCAAAAAATATGAAGGCAAGTGTGATGTCAAACGAGGGTCAACAATTCTACAGACATTAAATTTAGTAGCAGAGCAACCAAATGCTCCACGTTTTCAACCGGTGAAGATCACTGAAGTAGGGGCACAGTATGTCTGTACATTCCGAGCCTGTACTACATCAACATCAGGACAAACGACATGTAGTCCATGGGAGACAGGAACGGGATCAACAACCCCATGCGCAACCGCCCCAACGTGTCCACAAGGAAGTACCTTGCTCACTGGTGATCCAGCGCCTGGTTCAACAAACACCTGCCCTTCGTATGCTTGTGTGCCAAATGGAGGTGGCACACCACCACCAACATGCGCAACACCACCGACTTGTCCGTTTGAGACTGATCTCAAAACATCCCCAGGAAGAGAGTCATGTCCTGTGTATACTTGTGAGAGAGCTGGAGCAGGAAGTATACCAACTCTCAAACCACCAACAGTTCAAAATTCACAAGTCAAAGGATATTTTGATGCCCTCACCTGCAACTTCATACAAGGATGGGCTTGCGACAGCGCTTCATACACCAGTCCACTGCTCGTGAAAATTTATCGAAAGACAGGAACGACCGATGTATTGGTAACTACATTGACTGCAAATGTACGACGCGAGGCAGGAGTATCAACGCAATGTGGAAATCAAGCAGCACATGGATTCGCATATGTTCCACCAGCTAAGTTAACAACAGGAACGTATAGAGCTATGGGCGTAGGACTTGATGGCAAAGAATACCTACTACAAAATTATTCTGGCATGACAGGACAAATCACCTGTCAGTAAACTATATGCACACATCAACACCTCTCAGTCTACTTAAAAAAACACCATTTCCAGTACTTATGGGAATGATTGTTGGAGTAAGTTTAATTCTAGCCTTTGTAGTTATGGCGAGCGTTCGTAATTCTGACACAAACCTACTCTCAAAAGCTGATACCAGTTCTAGTTGTAATACAACACTATCAGTTTCTCCATCTGGTTGTGGCATGCCTTGTGGAAATGATACTCACTGCCAATCTGGCTTTACCTGTTATCGTGCACCCGGTGTCGCAGCAACGGTTGATGGCGTTTGTCGTCTGCTAGGGAATCCAAGAAGCTCACTCTGTACACCAGTACAGACAAATTAATTCGCGTCCTTTCCTTCCAAAATCTCCTTGTATCTGGTATACTAGCAGATTGAAGGCTTGCAGCAGGAAACTTCAGGAATCGGAATCTGTCCACTCCCGTTTGGTATTGGCAATTTCTCCCTAGTATCTAGGTTGCATACTCATTTCTATGAAAGATATTCGAAATATCGCCATTATCGCTCACGTTGACCACGGAAAAACAACTCTCGTGGATGAACTTCTCAAGCAAACACACACATTTCGCGACAACCAAGCTGAAATGACACAATCAACTATTCTTGATAGTAATGACTTGGAGAGAGAAAAAGGAATTACAATTCTTGCCAAAAACACTTCCGTTGAGTACGGTGATGTAAAAATCAATATTATTGATACACCTGGACACGCTGATTTCGGTGGAGAAGTGGAACGTATCATTAATATGGCTGATGGAGCAATTCTTTTAGTCGACAGTGTAGAGGGTCCTCTTCCTCAAACCCGATTTGTTCTTCAGCAAGCATTAAAACGTCGCCTCAAACTCATTGTTGTAGTCAATAAAATTGATAAAAAAGACGCAGAACCAAAAGAAATACTGCATCAGATAGAAAACCTGTTTTTGCACCTCGTAGAAGACGAAGAAATGCTTCATTTCCCTGTCATCTATGCCATTGGTCGTGAAGGAAAAGCCTGGGATCATTTGCCAAATGAAGAAGAGAAAAATGCCCCAGGAGACTTGCGTCCATTGTTTGACGAAATCCTGCGAACAGTTCCATCTGCTCGTGGAGACGATGATGCGCCATTTCAGCTTCTCATCTCTACTCTTGAACGTGATGCCTACTTAGGAAAAATGTGTATTGGACGTATTACCCGTGGAACCATTCATGCTGGAGACCGTGTTACACTCATTACCCCGGAAAAAAACCTTGGATCGCACACTGTAGAAAAACTCTTTGTTTCAAAAGGAATTGAAAAAGTTCCAGTGGAACTCGCAGTCTCAGGAGATATTGTTGCGATTGCCGGTATTAAAGAGCTTTCTATTGGTCAAACTGTCACAACACCAACGACCCAGGAAGCGTTACCCAGTATCAAGGTGACAGATCCAACACTGAAAATCACTATTGGTCCAAACACATCTCCACTTGCAGGGCGTGAAGGAAAGTATCTAACATCTCGTCAAATCCAGGAGAGACTCCTCAAAGAAAAAGAAACAAACTTAGGCTTAAAAATTGAAGAAGACTCAACCGGAGTTGGGTTTGTCGTTTCTGGCCGTGGAGAACTTCATCTTGCTGTTCTCATTGAAACGATGCGCCGTGAAGGATATGAACTTGAAGTTTCACGACCACAAGTCATCCTGAAAGAAGAAAATGGCGTTAAGCTTGAACCCTTTGATGAAGTCACGGTCGATGTTCCTGATGAATTTGTTGGTGTTATTACGACAGAATTCGGACAGCGTCGTGCAATCACCCAGTCCATTGATCCAAATGGTCGCGGTGATACTCGCATGATCTTTGAAATCAGTGAGAGAAACTTGCTTGGTGCTCGTACAAAGTTGCTCACTGACACTCGTGGAACGCTCCAAATGAGCTCACTTTTCCTTGAGTATCGTGAAGCTGGTACAGAGTTTAGTAGACTCCGAAATGGCGCATTGGTGGCTTCAGAAAATGGAAAAAGTGCAACTGAAGGACTTGATAATGCACAGCAACGTGGAATTTTATTTATTGGCGCTGGTGAAGAAACCTATATGGGCATGATCATTGGATTGAACTCTCGTGAACAAGACATGGAAGTCAACGTGAATAAAGTCAAAGCCAGTAGTAATGTGCGATCAGCCACAAAAGACATGATGGTAAAACTCACACCACCTGTGCGTTACTCCCTTGAACAAGCACTGGATTTCCTCGATGATGACGAACTTCTTGAAGTTGTTCCTTCGACGCTTCGTCTTCGCAAACGCCTGCTTTCTCAAGCAGAGCGCGCTCGTGCTTCAAAGAAAAAAGAGTAAGGTATGTCGCAGGATAGACCTTCTTTTATATCTAGAGAAGACACTTCTTTTTCTGAAGTAATTGTTTCTGATCGTGCCCCTGACAAAATCTTCAAAATGCTACAACTTGAACCCCATCGTGTTCAAAGAGATGAATTTGTTGTGAATTCAGGAGCAGGACTATTTCTCAGATTTGAAGAGTACTTAAAAAGAACAAGAGGTGCACGTATTGCTGTTATTGATGCGTCGTTAGCTCTGAATAGTAGTCACTACACAATCTATACAGACACAAGTCATTCAAGAGCTGCCTACGTCCGAACACCTACCAGACCACCCAATATTGAAGATCTCGTACCAATTTCTTCATCTGAATTCGATCGTTTCCAGAAAAATAGATTGGAAAAGGTACAAAAAATTTGTATGGTAGCTCTTGCTTGTAAAGTTCCAAGCCCTGCCATAGTTAACTATTTTTCAGATCAGGTTCAGTGGTTTTTTGATTGTTTTGGGCCTGCAACATATTTAGACGAGCCTCAAGAATTTTTCACCTATGTCCATCAGGCAGTTGGTTCGCTAAAGAAAAATGAGGGACAAGCAACATTCTTTCCTGTAGATGAACATCTGCCCCTCTGGCAGCATTTTATAAAAGATAGAAAGCTCAGATATAGTCAGTATGACGCAGAAATTGCAGGAACTACACTTTCTGGCATAAAAATTCAAAGAACATAATTTCTACACTTCTTACCTGTAGATACAAATATTCAGGCAACTCAATTTTCGAATACAATGGTAGACTAGTTGCCATGCCTTCTCCTTTTGAATTAGCATATACAGTTCTCAACACAGAGCAAAAACAAGCGGTCGATACCATTGATGGCCCTGTCATGGTGATTGCTGGCCCCGGAACGGGAAAAACGCAAATATTGACCCTCCGAATTGCCCATATTCTGCAAAGTATTGATATCAATCCCCGAAATATCCTGGCCCTAACCTTCACTGAAGCAGCAACCACGACAATGAGGAAACGTCTCATCGATCTTATTGGTACCACAGGGTACAACGTACGCATCCAGACGTTTCATGGATTTTGCCAAGAAGTTATTACGCAGTATCCGGAATATTTTCCCTTTGGAACTGATCCTATCGCAGCAAGCGACCTTCAAACTCACGCCATCATGGAAAAACTGCTTGATGATCCAAAGCTGATAAGCCTTCGTACTCCAGGTTCAAAGTATCACTACTTAAAAAAAATTCTCTCAGCGATTAACACGCTCAAAAGTGAAGGTATTACTCCACCACAGTTTAAAGAACTCGTACAAGCAGAAAAAGAATTATTTGATCAAGAAGGTGATTCTTTATCAAAATCGGCTCGAACAAAAAAGAGCAGTGAAATCGCGAAACAGGAGGAGTTAAGCACACTGTACACCTTGTATCAAAAAGAACTGCGAACCCAAGGGTATATCGATTTTTCCGACATGATCATGCACACGGTTCAGGCACTACGAACCTCTGAAACACTACGCACTCTCTTGCAGGAAAATTTGCAATATATCTTGGTTGATGAGTACCAAGATACCAATGGCGCCCAAAATACAGTTGTAGATCTACTGGCTTCTTATTGGGGTGAAAGCGCGAATGTTTTCGTCGTTGGCGATCCTCACCAAACTATTTTCCGTTTTCAAGGAGCATCATTTGAAAACACGATTGGATTTTTAACTCGCTACCCCAAAGCACAAGTCATTACATTACAGACTGGATACCGATGCCCTCCTTCTGTGTACGAATCGGCTCATTCACTCATCTCGCATAACACCAGCTCCAAGCAACTACTCACAGCCCTCTCTGTTCATAATCCAGCAGTACAAAAGTTGGTCGATGGAATCTCTCATACTCTTGTGAGTACGAAATCAGCACCAAAACCTATGCTTTCACTGGCAAAGCTCCCAAGCACCACAGACGAACTCTCATGGGTTGCTTCAGAAATTCAAAACAAAATCACTGGAGGTACAGAACCAAAAGGCATTGCTGTTTTAGTAAAGACAAATGAGCAAGCAACACTTGTTTCAACTGTTTTTTCAAAGCACGATATCACGCATCACGTGGATCGAACGACCGATGCACTTAAAACAACTCTCGGGCAACAACTTTTGACGCTCTTTCGAAGCCTCATGGCTCTCTCTACCAATCAAGAAAGTTCATATATCTATACAACATTAAGTTCGCCGTGGATGAAGCTCCCACCTGTTGCTGTAATGTCGCTAACACGAGCCTTTTCAAAACAAAAAAAAGAACAATCATTTCTCAGTTTTATTCTTTCAGGTTGGACTGTTGTACAGCAGTCCACAATAACGCAAGTAACCAAAGAAGAGTACGAACACATTGTCGATAAACTCGAAAAATTGCTTGAGCTATCACAGCTTTCTTTTTCTTTTGCTCCACCGAACTGGATTGCCCAGGTGTACGACGAACTTGGAGTTACAAACTGGGTAGAATCCCAATCAGAGATAGCAGAAAATCTTTCCGTTCTCACAGCTTTTTATCAATTTGCAGTTTCAAACTATGCCGCCAATCACACAATTACTACACAAAAAATCGTGGAATTATTTTCCACTATGGAAGATCAGAAGTTGCCCCTCTCTATTTCTCCATTACACAGCATACAAAGTAGTGTAACTATTTCGACCGTCCATAAAGCAAAAGGACAGGAGTGGGAAACAGTTTTTATCCCATACGTACAGGATGGAGTTTGGGGTGGAGAAAGACAACGAAGCGGTATTACACTTCCGCAAGGACTGATCGCGACGCAAACAAACGATGAAATTCAAGAAGATGAACGACGATTATTGTATGTAGCCCTTACAAGAGCGAAACAACATGTTATTCTCTCGTATGCAGCGACTCTGGCGGAATCTGGAAAGAATGTAGATACCTTACCTTCACAGTTTTTGCTTGAAATTCCGCAACATCTACTCACTGTTCTTGATACGTCAAACCACGATCAAATACACAGCAGACTCCAAAATCTGCAACCAATTCATTCACACTCCTTTGGTCAACCAGAACGTGAATGGGTTCAAGCGATTATTGATGGCATGTCTCTATCGGTATCTTCTCTCAACACGTATCTTCGTGATCCTCATGAATTTTTCACACAACATATTTTACGTGTTCCTCGGGCAGTCGAGTCACACTTGGCGTTTGGCAATGCAATTCATGGAGCACTTGAGCAACACTACAAAACCTATCGGACAAAAAACAACACTCATCCGGACGAAGGATTAGCCTTCTCTACATTTGTAGAAAAATTGAAAAAAGAAACCTTGAGTCCAAGTGATTTTGAAAGCCGAATGACACAGGGGCAAATAGTCCTTCGTGAATATTTAGAAGAAAAAAGATCTCAGTTTCCACAAGTGTTGGCAACTGAAGAAGGATTTGGTTGGAAACGTGGTCCTGTTTTTTTGAATGATATCAAACTATCAGGCAAAGTAGACAGGATGGATGTGTTAGATGAGTCTAGCCGAGTACTTCACATTATTGATTACAAAACGGGCAAACAGAAATCGGTAAACACTATTGAAGGAAAAGTTGGGACAAGTGAGATGTCGAAGCGAGAACGAAACCTGCCCGAGCCAATTCGTGGATCGATGAAACGACAGTTATTATTTTACAAGCTTCTGCTTGCCAAAGACCCACTCTATAAAGACTGGACGATTGGTAAAGCGACTTTTGATTTTGTTCAAAATGACGGTGGCAAGTTTGTCGAGCGGACATTTGAGCTTCGAAATGAAGACATGAAATTACTTGAGGAATTGATCAAAGACGTCATGAATGAAATTCGCACACTACAGTTTTTAGAAAACAACTAATCTTTTGTAATTACGAGACTAGAGACAATAAGTTTTCTCCTTTACAATGAATCTGTATGGTTGTTGATTCATTGTTATTCCAAGTACTTTTATACTGTTTTTCCTTCGCACTTATCTGGATAGGATCTGGTCTGGTTGTAGCCTCAATATCAAAATTGGCACTTTCTCTTCGTTTTCCGCCTTTTATTTTGTCTTTTTTTCTTCTAGGGATTTTGACATCTTTACCTGAAATCACTATCGGTGGAATGTCACTCCTTAATAATGATCCTGCTATTTCCGTAGGAAACCTTCTGGGTGGAGTTATTGTACTGTTTCTTTTTATTATTCCTCTTTTAGGGTTCCTGGGAAATGGTATTAAAATCCCACCAATTATTTCTCAAAAAGATATGATTTTTATCTTGATCGTTATTCTTGCTCCTTCTCTTCTAACGAGTGATCAAAAGGTAACGCCTTGGGAAGGTTTATTGTTGATTCTCCTGTATGCCTGCCTGTTTATCTCATTTTCAAGAGAGCAAAACTTGGCGAAAAAATTTT
Source organism: uncultured Pseudomonadales bacterium (assembly GCA_964492495.1). Taxonomy (GTDB): domain Bacteria; phylum Patescibacteriota; class Microgenomatia; order UBA1400; family UBA12028; genus CAZBKJ01. Next base: position 24,923 of record CAZBKJ010000005.1, on the reverse strand, counting down.
CTGCATCTTTGCATACACATTCACTATCCTGGTCTTTACTTATTGGGAAGATTCTCGTGGGTGTCGTTTTGCTACTTCTCGCCAGCCGTCAAATTATTATTTCTACACTTTTTTTTGCTGGAACGTTTCAGATCTCTCCTTTTTTGATGAGCCTAGTTGTTGTTTCGCTAGGAACGAATATCCCTGAGCTTTCCATCGTTTTTCGCTCACTCCTTCAGGGGAAAAAAGATGTTGCACTAGCAGACTACTTAGGCTCGGCTGTTGCAAACACACCTATAATGGGTGGATTAGCACTTCTTCATACTCGAACAATTACTCTGCCGAATCACTTTTTACATCGATTTCTTTTTCTCGCTCTTGGACTGGTATTATTTTACTTCTTTGCGAAGAGTAAGCGACTAATTTCTCGAGCAGAAAGTGGAGTTCTACTCCTTTGTTATATACTTTTTATCTGTATTGAGTTTTTACCCATTCTTATCACCCAAAACAAATGAAAAATGCCCTCCATATCGACTCTCCACATAGTATTTCTCTAGATCAAGTCTGGAGCTCACTGCATACTTCTCAAGAAGGACTATCTCTAGCTGAAGTAGAAAAACGCCAAAAACTGTATGGTTCCAACTCACTTCCTGAAGAAAAAAAACATCAGTTTCTTAAACTTCTCGTGTCTCAATTTACCAATCTCATGGTACTTCTCATGACGGTTGCTGCAATTCTTTCTCTTTCATTCGGACATGTTTTTGATGCCGTGCTTATTTTTTCCTTGGTTCTTATTAACGCCCTCATGGGTTTTATTCAGGAATTTCGAGCAGAAAAATCAATTCAGGCGTTAAAAAATGTCTTGGTTCCGAAGGTAACAAGCAAGCGAGAAGGGAAAATTCAAGAGATACCGCACGAGGATCTCGTCCCTGGAGATATTATTCTGTTAAGTGAAGGAAACAAAATTCCTGCTGATGCGCGAATTTTCCTTTCGCATAACTGTCTTATCTCGGAGTCTTCACTGACAGGAGAATCACTTCCAGTAGAAAAAAATGAAAAACTATTGGATTCCAATACAGCACTCGCAGATAGAACAAACATGGTCTGGATGGGAACGACCGTTATGCAAGGAACTGTCGAAGCAGTTGTGATTGAGACTGGTATACACACACAGTTTGGACAAATTGCTTCCAATTTGCAATCAATTTCAGCTGAAAAAGAACATTTCTCACAAAAAGTTTCCATCCTGTCAAAACAAATGGGAACAATCGCTATTACGTCTGCAATTCTGACTTTCTGTATTGGTTTTTTTCTTCGAAATTTTTCATTTATCGATATCAGTGTGTACACCATCGCAACACTGGTTTCTGCACTCCCTGAAGGTCTCCCCATCATTCTTGTGATTGTGTTGGCTGTCGGGGCTCAACGTATGGCAAAGAAACATGCAATTGTACGAAAACTCTCTGCAACGGAGACACTTGGTGTTGTATCCGTCATCATTACTGACAAGACAGGAACGCTGACGCAAAACACAATGTCTGCACACAAAATTTATTTGCCTGGCCAGGAAAGTATTGACGTTGACACATATCTTTCCAAAAGCGACACAAATGTATCGGTGAAAACGACAGAAGCCTTACTGTCAGAAAACCATCATTTATATAAACTTATTTCTATCGTAGGGGTATGTCATCAGGTAAAAATTCCAGATCAAAATGAAATTCGCTTTGAGACTTTGCTTGGAGATCCGACAGAAAAAGCTTTGTATATTCTTGCCCATCAAACAGGGTTTCAATCACTTCCTTCTGAGAAAAAGCCGACACTACTTGATGATATTCCGTTTCAGCAACACTTGAGACTTCGTGCCTGTATCGTTCAGACGGGCGTCGAAAAAGAAATCTTTCTTATGGGCGCCCCTGAGTCCATTTTGCATCGGTCTAATTTTGTTCTTTCTGGTAAAAAAAGACTTCCTCGAACAAAAGATGTTGAGCAAGAAATTTCTGCTCAAATTGACACCTTTTCATCACAAGGGCTTCGAATTGTTGCAGTTGCAGCCATACCCACTTCCGCAAAAGGAAGTTCCCTGTCCCTCGACCATCTCGATACCAAAGATGCAACGTTTATTGGCCTAGTAGCACTTTACGACCCTCCAAGACCAGAAGTAAAAGATGCACTACTAAAGGCAAAGCAAGCAGGTATCCAAGTCATAATGGCCACAGGTGATCATCCACAAACTGCCCTTGCCATCGCAAAAGAAATCGGACTGATTTCACCAACTAGCACATTTTCAAAAGCATATTCTCAGCAAGATATCGAAAATAAACCAGACGAAGAGATTATCCAAATGCTTCGTGCGTTGCCTGTTCTTGCTCGGTTAACCCCTCAAACAAAACTTCGCCTTGCTCAGCTTTTCCAAAAAAAGGGTCATGTCGTGGCGATGACTGGAGATGGCGTCAATGATGCCCCTGCACTCAAGCAAGCGGATGTCGGAATCGCGATGGGGATAACTGGCACCGATGTCGCACGAGAAGCAAGTAAAATTGTGCTTACTGATGACAACTTTGCATCGATCATTGCCGCAATAAAAGAGGGAAGAACGCAGTTTAATAACTTACGTCGGGCGAGTATTTTTTTGGTAATGACAAATATCGCTGAAAGCGTTGCACTCCTACTTGCCCTCGCGTTTGGATATCCTTTACCACTCCTGCCGATACAGATTCTGTGGCTCAACGTCATCACAGGTGGACTGACCGATTTTTCGCTATCTCTTGAACCCACACATGAGGATTCAATGAATATTCCTCCAAGATCTCCAAAGGAAAATATTTTGAACTTTTCGGTTTTACCTTTGGTGGGAATCATTACCTTGTTGACGTCATTTCTCTGCCTTTGGGTCTTTGATATGTTTCTCTCTGAAAGCTTGGAAAAAGCGAGAACAGCTGTCTTCGTCGTGCTCTCCTGTAGTCAGGTATTAAACATGTTGAATCTGCGCTCATTAAAGAAATCTATTTTCCGAATGAATTTTTTCTCAAATCCCGCTGTTGCAGTTGTGTCCACACTCACGATTCTTTTGCTTTGCCTCGCTATTTGGTTTGCACCACTGCGAAATGCGCTCCAATTTGAAGTACTTACGATCAGAGAGTTCGTATTCTTGACGATTGTTTCTACTAGTATCTTCATTACCGCAGAAGTCATTAAAATGACAGGAATCCTGCGTAGTCCATCAGTCAAGCACATTCATCTGGCAAAAGAATGATGTTACGGACAGGTACGAAAGAACTGGGAAGCGAGAAGACTATAGTCAGTTAGATCAGTAACACCATCTCTGTTTATATCAGCTCGCTGATTTGTCATAGGAGATTTTAGGTAGTTTGCGACCAAAATACTGTAGTCTGAGAGATCCACAACTCTGTCTTGGTTGATATCTGCATTCGAACACAACGTTGGGGTCGGTGTCACAGTTGGTCTCGGTGTGGCTGGTGGAGTTGGGGTCGGCGTTACACGAGGCGTTGCAGTTGGGGTGATAGTTGCTGCAAGTCCTGCATATTGCAAGATTTCCTGTTCGGTGAAAAGAGTGATCGGTGGCGAAAGTCTCGTATTAAGCACAGTCAGGACATCATTGGCAAGTAGTCCTTCAAGGACAGTTCCAGCATGGGTATTATCAGCAAGGATTGCACTTCGTGGGTCATTACTGTTATTTACAAAAGAGATTTTGACTCCTCCAACAGTCATGTTTCCGGATGCATCAATACGGGAAAGATACTTCAAACCTTGTGTGGCCAGGTCAAAATGAATTGCATTATTCTGCTGTGCTATTTGAGTGATGTTGTTATTTACTTGAGTAATTGCGGCAGTAACTTTTGCTCGTTTTGTTGCATCTGGATATCTTCCTCTATTATATGGGCTATCACCTGGATCTGGAATGTTTCCTAAAATGATGACATCAGGTCCAGCAGCCTTTACCGTTGTCACTGCCGTTCGAATCTCACTTGTCATTGTATTAATTTTGTTCGTCAGGGCTGTCCCGGCTAGGGTTCCGTTATAGATTTTATGGCCATCGAAGTTAGAGTCATAGTATGCAAAATCATTATTTCCAATTTGAATGTACACAACATCGACTAAACCTGCCTGTACTTGTGCAGCTAGCCCGGTGTGTTGACCTGAAGAGATGAGAGTACCAGTTTTTGCTCCAGAACGAGCCCAATTATATTCATACCCGGTTCTACGAGGTTCAGATCGCGTTCCCCAAGAGCCAATATTAAAATTACGATATTTCTGAAGTAGTTCTCCCCAACTCAACGTCGTTGCAGCAAATGTTCCTCCCCTGTTATCGTCTGCACGATATTCATCAGAAGTACTATCACTCATGATGCCAAACTTGACCTGCGCTTGTGCTATTGAAGTGAAAAAGAACAAGAAAGAAAAAATTAAAGTGGTGATGGAGAGTACAAATTTCATATATTTTATTAATAGTACACATTTTTTTGTTTGTATACACTGTGTAGTTCACAATCTAACAGTAGAATTTCTCTATTTCGTTTCGCTAAAAATTTCAATAATTGATTGTAAGCTCGAATCTTATAGTAAAAACATATTGACAAATATCAGTGCAGGGATAATAGTTACTGTATGAAAAAAATATATATCTCTGTTTTCTTTCTTGTAGCAATCTTTTTACTTTCTCGACTCCTCCCATCTTCAACTCCCATTTCCACTGCAGACAGTCCATCTATTCGTTTAGGCATACTTAGTGACAGTAGTGCTGACGAGTACAGAGCCAATGATAATAGAGCAGGAACGACGCAGTATGCAGAGACCACGTTGGTTTGGGGTGAACTACTTCAAAGACATCGTGGATTCAACCTAGGTACATGGGCAACACGCAGTGAACCAAGAAGAATTGGTTTTGCCAATAACTGGGCACGTAGTGGAGCCGTCGCCCGAAGTGTAATTACTTCAGGAGCTCATACCGGTATTGCTCAGCTCGCAGGGGCAGGAGAACTCGATGTTATTTATTTTAGTATTGGGAATAATGACTTTGCATACTACAACGATGGGGCTGCTATCTATAACGGGACAATTGCAGGACAAACTCTTCAGAATAAAATTGATGCGTATGTCAACGACATTACGACCGCAATTAACACGATTTTAGCCGCCAATCCAAACATGAAGATTATCCTTTCCACGACTGCAGATATGGGAAATCTCCCAGAGTGGCAAGCACAATTTCCAGATCCTGTAAAACGACTACGTGTAACAACTGCAATTCAGCAAGCAAACACCAGAGTTTCTGATCTTGCGACTACTCGACCATCAATTACAATCTTTGATCAAGAAGAATTTTCCGAAGAACTGTTTTCTAGGGTTGATGCCAATGGAAACTTACAAATCGGTGGTGAATTAATTAGTTTGACAGTTGCAAGTGATGAACCACATAGCGCAGTTCTTGGTGACCATATTCATCCTGGGACAGTTATGAATGGTTTACTCGCAAATATTATAATAGATAAAGTAAATATCATAATGGGTACAGCAATCCCCATTTTTTCAGATAGTGAAATTCTTGCGAATGCAGGTATAACTACCGCCCCTGGCACATTGTTTATCAAGCAAGTACAAACTGGAGCGGACGATGCTACGCAGCAAGGAAGTACACTTTCGTTGAACAATTCTCTGGTAGAAATTGGTGGCGACACAAATTACTACGCCGGATATCGTTTCACAGGGGTCTCGATACCTCAGGGATCACTGGTTGAACAGGCGTATATTGAAGTGTATATCCCAAACAACACGTGGACAGGTTTGAGCTATGAGGGGTATGCTGAAAACTCTGCTAACAGTGCACCGTTCAGTTCATCAGCATTACTTTCAAATAGAGTCGCAGCAACAATCAAAATTCCTCATACATCAGACGTTAATTGGCTAGGTGGAAATTGGAGAAAACTCCCTATTTTTACTGCTTCCGCCCAAGAAGTTATAAGTAGACCTGATTGGCAAAGTGGCAATGCGATGACAATACTCTTGCGTGGTATGGGTGGAATGTATGCAAAAAAAGCCACTCGCAGCTTCGAAGGGAATGCAGCACAAGCAGCAAGATTAACAATTGAGTACGTTGCATCAACTACATCTCCTACACCTACAACAACGTTAGAACCGACACCTACCCCAACGCCAGACTTACCAACGCCTACACCAACACCGACGCCAGACTTACCAACGCCTACACCAACACCGACGCCAGTACCGCCTACCCCAACACCAGTACCACCAACGCCGACACCAACACCGACGCCAGTTCCACCGACGCCAACACCGACCCCGACTCCAGTACCGCCTACCCCAACGCCAGTACCACCAACGCCTACACCAACACCGACGGTAGCACCACCAACCCCAACTCCGACACCTAGCCCGAGTGCTGCACCAATTGCTAAAACAATTCGATTGGTAAATGTTCCAAATAATAGTACGCAGAAACACTTTGGATTAGATGGAATCACTGAAAACGGGACAATTAATACTGAAGTCACATCAAGTCGATTTGTCTTTACTTCAGGTTGGTTATCATTTGCGGCCATGGGATCGAACGGATCGCCAATCAAAATTGCGTCCACTTCATCTCATTCAGTAACCTTTACGACTACCGCAACCACCTTGCAGGCGAACATCCTGCGACATGCACAGACCGGGAGCTTTGATATCTATGTAAATAATGTATTTAAGCTTCGATATAACGCATTCTCAGCAACTCAACAGTGGGGTAGCGTCGCTGTCCCTCTCTAAAGGAACAGCATGGTTTGTTTAGATTTTGAATTAGGGATCACGCGTAGCGTGATCCCTTTGTTTATATAGATATGTTGACTATTCACCACCCCTTTTTCACTCCTATGCTTTTTATGTTAGGCTTGGTACCATAGAACGATTGTTCTATACTATGACCAATGACAACGTCGACTCTACTAGGAAAAGTATTTTGTTGGTTACAACAAAAGTTTTTGCAGTTCATGGCTATGAGGGCATTTCAATGCGACTTATTGCCAAAAAAATTGGAATTGCTCAATCCGTACTCTATTATCACTTCGCAAGTAAAGATGAGCTGTTAAAAACAGTCTATGAGGAAGCCAATAGGATGCTAGGCCAGGCGCGTGCTGAGCTACCACCACAAAGTATCTTTGAATCACTTCTAAAGCAACGAATCTCCTTTCAGTTTGATCACGCTGAGTTTGTCTGTGCCGTCTTAAAATACTACTTGCACTTCAGAATGAGCTTTGAAAAGAACTCTAGAGGCCATTTGCCCGAAAAAACATATTTGCATATTGAAGAAATTCTAGAGAAGGCACAGCAGCTTGGCCTGTATCGTTTCCCAGACCTTCAAAAAGAAGCGAAGGTGATAGTTCATGCGATCAATGGATTTATCCTAGAATATTTCCCTTCTCCTCTTAGCGCTTCAGAAAAAAAAGCAGTAATTGATGATGTTGCAGATTTTATACTCCGAGCACTTATTCCGTACAAGAAAGTCACGTATGAAAAAAAATAAAGAAATACTTATTATTGGTGCAGGATTTGGAAGTTTAGCTGCGGCGGCATTGCTTGCCAAAGAAGGGTATCAAGTTACAGTGCTTGAAAAAAACGAGCAACCAGGTGGAAGAGCAAGTTCCCATAGTGCGAAAGGTTTTCGTTTTGACATGGGTCCATCGTGGTACATGATGCCTGACGTGTTTGAAAAATTCTTTGCCCAGTTTGGGAAGAAAGCAGAAGATTTTTACAAGCTGATACCTTTGAAAACTCAGTACCGTGTGTTTTTTGATGATGCCACACACATAGACATTACTCATGACGTTTCCCACAACCGTGCCACGTTTGAGAAGCTCGAGCCAGGTTCAGGTAAGAAGTTTGATACCTACTTACAGGAAAGCAAAGAAAAATACGAAATTTCAATGTCTTCTGTATTGTACAAAAACTTGGATTCCTTTTTTGATTTAATCAATTTACCCATGGCGAAAAATGGTAGAAAGATGGGAATCTTTCAACCAATGCACAGTTACATTTCTCGCTTTTTTACTCATCCTAAAATTCAGCAAATCCTGGAATACAATTTAGTTTTTCTTGGATGCTCACCAAAAAATGCTCCATCCCTTTTTAGCTTAATGACACACGTAGACTTTAATTTGGGTGTTTGGTATCCAGAGGGAGGGATTACTGCGGTTGTGAACGCATTTGAAAAATTGGGAAAACAGTATGGAGTGAAATACATCTATAACAACCCAGTAGAAAAAATCGTAGTAAAAAACGGACTGGTGACTCACCTAAAGACAGCCACAAAAACATATAAGGCAGATATTGTGATTTCAAATGCTGATTATTGGTTCACTGAAAATATACTTTCTGACCAAACGATGCGAACCTACTCCCAAGAGTACTGGGATAAAAAAACAATGGCACCTTCTGCATTTGTGTTGTATCTAGGCGTGAAAGGAAAACTTCCAAAGCTACAGCATCACAGTTTGTACTTTGGCAAAGACTGGAGTAAACACTTCACAGACGTTTTCTCCACACCTCGTTGGCCCATAGAGCCATCGATCTATATTAACAAAGCAAGTGCGACTGATAACAGTGTTGCTCCAGCTAACCATGAAAATCTCATGATATTAGTTCCGATTGCCCCAGGGCTCGAAGAAAACGAGAGTTGGCGCAGACACTATGCTGAGTTTATTATTGATTTTCTTGAAGAAAAACTATCTTTAAATCTAAAAAAGAATATTGTGTACCAAAAGATTTTTTCTGTAAGTGATTTTTCTGCTCGCTACAATAGTTTTAAAGGAAATGCTTTAGGTGGTTTAGCTCACACACTCTTTCAAAGTGCAATTTGGAGGCCAAACAATCGTAGTAAAAAAATCCAAAATTTGTTTTTTGTTGGCGCAAACACAGTTCCTGGTATTGGCGTACCACCAGCAATAATTTCTGCCCATTTAGTCTTAGATAGAGTTAAAAAATACACACAAAATGTATGATTTCAAAAAATATCTACTCTATTTTTAAGCAAGGCAGTCGAACCTATTTTTATAGTAGTCTTTTTTTTCCACCAGATGTAAAGGCAGATGTCTTTTCCCTGTATAGCTTTGTTCGAACTGCTGATGATTTTGTTGATCAACAACCTCCGAAAAAAAAGGACTTTTTGGCTTTCCGAAAAGAATATTCAGAAGCGATTAGGGGTAAAAAATGTACGAACGAAATTATTCAAGCATTTGTACTTGTAGCGAAAAAAAGACAATTTGATCCAAAATGGACTGAAACATTTCTTGATACCATGGAATCTGATTTACATACTGTATCGTATGCAGATCTGACGATGACTGAACGTTATATGTATGGTTCTGCTGAAGTCATTGGATTGATGATGAGTAACATCCTGGAACTACCCATGTCCGCGAGGCCTTTTGCGCAAAAACTGGGTCGATCAATGCAGTATGTGAATTTTATCCGAGATATATCCGAAGACATCGAGTTAGGTCGAAACTACTTTCCACAGTCCGATATGAAAAAATATGGACTGAAGTCACTTGAATATGATCATGTAGCTAGGCATTCAATAGCATTTGCACATTTTATGAAGGCACAGCTCAAACGGTATCAGACTTGGCAAGAGACTGGAAAGAAGGGCTATGATCACATACCAAAGCGCTATCTCATTCCGATTAAGACAGCTTCAGATCTATACAACTGGACTGCAACGCAAATTGCCAAAGACCCAATGGTTGTCTATCAAAGAAAAATGAAACCTCCTGCAGTTGTTATTGCTCTAACTTTGCTTAAAAATATAGTAACTATACGATGAAGCTAGCAATTGGAAATATACTATTGATTTCTCGACCTCGTTTTTGGTTGTACCTTGCTGGTCCGTTTGTCATTGGCTACCTCTGTGGTACAGATGAAATATCTGCATTTATCTCTCCCTCCTTTCTAATGTGTCTGCTCTATTTCTTAATTCCTGCTAATATTTTTTTGTATGGTGTGAATGACCTAGCTGACGAAGATACAGACGTTCACAATGACAAGAAAAAAGGATATGAACTAACACTTAAAAATACTGAAAAAAGGACACTGAGAGTCGCTCTTTGGATCTGTGTTGTTTGTACGTTCATATTGGCTTTTGCTACTAACTCATTGACTACCTTTCTAATTTTAGGTTTGTTCCTTTTTTTGAGTTTTGCCTATAGTCAAAGACCGTTTCGTTGGAAGGCTCTGCCAATTATTGATTCAGCATCCAATGTGTTGTACATCCTTCCTGGAGTTTTGGGTTTCAGCATCGTTACCGGTTCATTACCACCATGGTGGGTAGTGATAAGTGGTGGCTTGTGGACTGCTGCAATGCACCTGTTTTCAGCCATTCCAGATATAAAGGCAGATAAACTTGCGAACTTACGAACGACAGCAGTTCTACTGGGTGAAAAAAAAGCGTTACTACTCACTGTCTTTTTATGGCTGGGTTCTGCAGTCATACTCATTACTTATTTTCCAAATTGGTGGATATTTCCAGTTTGTATCTATTTTTTACTACCTTTTCTCTGTATTTTTAAGATGATGACACCAATTGATTTGTATCGCTACTTTCCATTTATCAACGCTGGTTTAGGGTTTCTTTTATTTTGGAGTATCTTTTTCTATCGAATGTAGAAATCTATGTCCATAAAACCTAATCGAAACTTTCAATATGTTGGAGTAGTAGTACTCTTAATTGTCTCTGCATTTTTTACCACTGCTTTTCCATTAACAGGAAAATATCAACATGTCTCTGTGCTCTTTATTATTCTATTTGCGCTCCCATGCTACTTTGGACTTATAAGTACATTTGGACGTGCGAAAGCTGTTTTTTTGATACTATGTATGAGTCTGTTCGCACTCATTGTAGAGAATGTTGCAATACGTACCGGTTTTCCATATGGCAGATTTTCGTACAATAACATTATTGGAATAACCATCGGTAGCGTTCCATGGACTGTGGGCTTCGCGTGGACACCAATATTGTTTGGGGCATTTTCACTTACACGCAAGCTTGCTTCGAGAAAATCGTATGTATTTCGACTCTGTAGTACTGCAGTACTCATGACATCCCTAGACGTCGTTCTGGACCCAGGATCAGTGGGACTTGGTTTCTGGACTTGGGAGAATACAACAGGTTTTTATTCCGTACCTTGGAGTAACTTTCTAGGTTGGTTGCTCAGTAGTTTTGTTGGGGCGGTCGTACTGGAGTATGTCTTAAAAAGACTAGATGTTTCATCCAAAAAAATATCAGACTGGACCCACAGTAGTTTTTTTGGAATGTTACTATTCTGGGTAGCGGTGTGTTTTTTCTTGGAGTATTGGTTTGCTTTCCTGTTTGGAGTAATTTTTGCGATAGCGCTATGGCGAATGAGTGTTAATAAAAGTGGTTTAGGTAAAACAGTTCAGCTCTCCTCTTAAGAAAAGTATTTGTTGTATCAAACCCTGCTAAGCGGGGCGGTAGCGGTGGGATGAAATAACTACTTATTTTTTGTCAATTATCGACCTAAAACCGCGCAGATCTCTACTGTCGGTAGTAGCTAGTAAGTGAATTACGGCCTTAGAAAGATCTTCAGTGGTATCAAACTCGCGAGCTACTTCGTAGTACGATACGTACTGGTCATAAGTGGCATCTGATTGGAGGATAGGAACCATCAACCTAATCTTCACTTTTTCACTCTCAAGTGAAAAAGCAAGGTGCGTATTGAAATAGTCGTACGGTATTTGCCCCTTGTGAGAGTCTTGAACGAGTTCAATTCGTCCTTCTGATACCCCTTCGACTCCAACTTCAGGATACACTTTTGAGATGAACACTCGTCTTACTATTTTGTCCCTAAAAAAACCTCTATTTATTCGTGTCGAATTTGGCAGCCTTATAAGAAAAGATTCCAGAGCTTCTGCTAGGAGAGGATCATCCATTACTTCAATGATTTTTTGTACGGTTTCAATATTGCTTGGATTTTCTTGCGCAATTTTCTGTAACTCAGCAATTCTAGCCTGAGCTGCAATACCAGCCTGTCTTTCAACTTCTTCTTGTTGTAGCTTTTCCTGTTGGAGAGCAGCACTTCTTTCTGCTATTTGTTGTTCCACACTTTTCTGTTGATCTTTCATATGGCAAGATTATACACCAACAAAAAAACGAAGCTATCTTGAGGAAAAACGAAAGCGGAAGCGGTGGCACCCATAGGGCATGAATCAGGTCACCTCATCGGTGACTTGATTGTAGATTCGGCGTAAAGCACGAATTCATCTTATCCAACAAAAGAAAAGTCATGCATAGCATAGTTTTTCTTTTGCGGAAGCGGTGGGATTCGAACCCACGAGACCGGTTAGGGTCGCGGATTAGCAATCCGCTGCACTAGGCCACTATGCGACGCTTCCATTGTCTTATAGCTATTTTAGCAGAGAGCAGTATATTCTATACTGTTACGAATTAAAAAAATGTAGAAGAATATTCCCACTATGAGTGATGTGAAGATTGATCCATCTTGGAAAAAAGCAGTTTCCGCTGAGTTTGAAAAAGACTATTGGCAGTCCCTCACCACTTTTGTAAAGGAAGAATATACATCAAAAGCGGTTTATCCTCCAGGAAAACAAATCTTTCGAGCATTTGAAATGTGCCCCTTTGAGAAAGTCAAAGTCGTGATAGTCGGGCAGGATCCATACCATGGAGCTGGCCAGGCCAATGGTTTGTCGTTTGCAGTAAATACTGGCGTTACCTTGCCTCCATCACTGCAAAACATCTATAAAGAGATTAAAAACGATCTAGGGATACAGCCGCTCGCATCAGGAGATCTCTCTCGTTGGGCACAGCAAGGTGTCCTCATGTTAAACAGTGTATTAACGGTTGCTGCCAATTCACCAGCTTCTCATAAAGGAAAAGGGTGGGAACTCTTTACTGATGCAGTCATTCAGTCACTGAGTGCCAAACGAGATCATATTGTGTATCTGCTATGGGGCAAGTACGCACAAACCAAAGGAGCAATGATTGATCGAGATAAAAACCTGGTACTCGAATCCGGACATCCATCTCCATTCTCTGCCCAACTGTTTTATGGACACCATCACTTCAGCCAGACAAACACCTACCTAATGCTCAATGGAGAAGATCCAATCAACTGGCAATAAAAACACAGGAGTCTCGTTGTTACTTTAAATTGCTATAGTGACGACAAGTGGTTTGTGGTCAGATACATCGTCATCAGGAATGCGCTTTGAAATAATCTTTACGTCCCTGCTTGAAAAAAACATATCAACCACCGCCGTCGCGTATCCTGGATTAGTCTTATGCTTCATATTAAATGATGTCGTCATGTCACCTTTAAATACATTGATCAGATGTTTTTCTATATTGGCGATCGTCTGCGTATCTGGTTTGAGATTAAAATCACCCATTACAACTAGCTGTGTCTTCCCTTCAATTTCGTTGACGATCGTTTCACTCATTTGTAGTCTCTCAGGAGAATCAGATCCATCTAGTCCCCAGATACCGTGCACATTTGCGACACATAATTTTTCTCCTTCTATGTCGAGGATCACACACTGCATATTTTGTGGATCTTTGGAGAAATCACTTTTGTCATCTGGACGCACAATTTTTTGATACTCACCTTGCAAAAAAATTGTTTTTTTCTCTACAAAAGGAAAACGCGAAAGAATCAAGTTTCCGACGTCTCCTTCTCCATCACTTCGATCTTCAAAGAGATCAGGAGAATAAAAAGAATGATAATCGGGAAATAAGGCAGTCAGCCAGGAAAGAGATTGAAAGTTTTTCGCTTGATCCGCATCACCATTAAAAACTTCTTGTAGACACAAAATATCAGGGGTTTCTTTTTGTAGGAATTTCTCAATATTCTCGCAGAGTAGCCCACCTTCCCATAGATTAAGGCTGAGAATTTTTACGTTCATAGAAGAGTATGTTTTAATTTCAAGAATGGCGGAGAGGGAATGTCCGACTTCGCTGGATCTTCGCTTCGCTCGAGATTCGGACTAAAGTCACGATATCTCCTCGTCCCTCATTCTGGAATGAAGAATACTTCTTCATTCCAGAAATGCGGAGGGGGAGGGATTCGAACCCTCGATATCTTTTGGATATGGCGGTTTAGTAAACCGCTGCACTAAACCACTATGCGACCCCTCCAGCAGACTAGACACTGATTTTACCAGAGAGAGAACGAAAAGTGGTTTGCTGTTTTTTTTGCTACACTGAAAAATGTGAACTTTCTTTCAGCTCTACTTGACCTCTTTTTCCCAAAAAACTGTGTTAGATGCAGTCGATCAGGAAGTTATCTCTGCAGAGACTGTGCAAAAATAATCAATTTTTATGAGTTCCCCTTATGCCCTGGCTGTATGAAACAGATTTCATTTGTGGGAGTTCATCCAAAATGTAAAAAGAAAACGTCACTCAATGGGCTTATCGCGGTTGCGCATCACGAGACTGTGATACAAACTCTCATTGAGGAAATAAAATACAAACGATACTTCGATATGGCCTCAACGCTTGGAAAAATACTCGTATGGCAGATACAGCACACCAAGATTTTTTCTCAAATTTTTGAGAATACGAAACGAACGCACACAAAATTAATTGTCCCAATTCCCATGCACTGGAGGAAAGAAAATGAACGAGGCTTTAATCAAAGTGAGCTTTTGGCAAAAATAGTATCGCAAACGATGAAAATTCCGTTTACAAAAAAACTTCTCGTGAAAAATCACCCTACCACTGCGCAAGTCACGTTGAAAAAAAAAGAACGAATAGAAAATCAACAACAAGTGTTTTCAGTCCCCTACACAGTTTTACCACAAACCACGATCTTTCTTATCGATGATGTGTGTACTACCGGCGCAACACTCTCATCTGCGGCAAACGTACTCAAAAAAGCTGGAGCAGATGAGGTCTTTGGTCTGGTGATTGCACATGGTCACTAAAACAGAAAATCTCGATTTTCTAGCGTAAAAATGTTATAATTCTAGCCTTGGGGATGTACGTTTCGACGTGTATTGCTCTTTCACATCTGCACACCGTCTTTGGCTAGAGAAGACGTAAAACAGAGCCAAAAACACAATTGCTAAATCATTCAGCAATGCAGTCGCAAGTGTTCGCAGTGCCTTTAACAGTGCTGTTGCATCATTTGTAACTCCTCAATACGCTTTCACAGCATAATGAGGCATTCATAGTTCTCATCCCACTGATGTGAGACTACGGGTGGAAACATAGTCAGTGTGTCACACACTACGTATCTTATCCGTAGAGTGGAAGTCATTTGATAAGAGAGGTTTGAGAACGGCTTGTTTATTTACCACTCAAATCATTTCAAGAATATACTATGTGTGTAGATGATGTGGTAGTTCATATACGGACCCGAGTTCAACCTCGGCATCTCCACACTTTTGATTGGTAGCTACAGTGGCTACCAATCACTACTGCTTTTTCATTTCGTTATCGTTTGTTTCTTAGTATTTTTGACTCTTCCCTTTTGAGGTCTCGTTGCTTCAATTCTTCTTTCCGCTCGTAGGTTTTCTTTCCTTTTCCAATTCCAACCAGCACTTTAATGAAGTTTTTTGATGTTCCTATCATCAAAGGAACTGCTGTTAGCCCTCTGGTATGAAGCTTTTCCTCTAACTCTTGTATCTGTCGTCGTTTTAGTAAAAGCTTTCTTGAACTTGTAGGTTCGTAGGTCACGTGAGCGATAGTACTTAACTGCTCGATACGAGCGTTTACTAAAAATGCCTCCCCTGATAAAACTCTCACAAAAGCATCGGAAATATTTGCTCGTTTACCCCGAAGGGCTTTCACTTCCATCCCTGAAAGCACGATACCTGCCTCTACTGTTTCAAGAATTGCGTAGTCTTTGCGGGCTTTCCGATTTTCGATAAGCGGGATCATGAAACTTATTATACAGTGAGGAGAGATCGTTTCTTACTCAAGTTCTACTTGATACACTAAGCTTCCTGCCAGGACATACGCTTTTTGTGTTGATTCGTCGACGATAATTCCAGTTGCTAAGGCTAGGTCTTCGCTGACAAATGATGATTCATACGCTCCGGATTTTGACAGAATCATCATTCTTTTTGCTCGTGGCTCTATGACATAGAGTTTTTCGCTTTGAGTACTGGTGTAAAGAAAGAGGGTTGAGGTTGGCTCATCAACAAGTCCGGACACCGTGAAGTCAGATCGAACACCTTTACTAAAGCGAAGAATCTCTCCATCTGTCGTTCCCATCCACACATCTCCATCAACTGAAAGCGAGGAGATTTTTTCAAACTCAAGATCTTCCTTTGACTTAAACCACGCAGATGAAGAAGCCGATGGATCAGAGGTATCAAATCGCAGGAGTTCCCTTTTTTTGGTATCAAGAACGTACACATTGGAGGCGAATGTACTCACAAGAGACGGTTGTTCCCAAATTTGCTCTCCAGAAATAATAATCTTCCCTTGCTGATCAAGCGGTAGCGGATTTTGGGCAATCCCTTTTGTTCCAAGCACGTATGCTTTTCTACTATCAACAGCGAGACTTAATGGGTCTCCTACTCCATCGGAAAGCGAAAGTGTTTGTGGTTGTTTGTTTTCCAAAGAAAGTGAGAGGAGGCGCTTGTGCGTGCTGTCTAAAAAGACTGCTAACTTCCCTGGATCATCAAATCCAACCGCATTCCCAATAAAATCTGCAAACACCAATCGGAAGTCAAAAAAGACAGAAAGCTTCTCAACTGATTTTTCTAAGGATCTAGCCGTGTATTCTTTTTTCACTTTTTCCAGGAGAATATCAATTTCTCGGATTAGCGCACGATCGACGCTTGATTGATCTTTATACTGTGTGAGATCTTGCAACAAGGAACGCAACTGCTTGATCTGCTCAACCTTCTGATCCTCAGGAATCTGTAAGCTGTCTGCCAGTCTGTTTTCGTATGGGGATATAGCCTCGGTTATACGATCCTGTCTTCTGTTTAAGACAACTCTTTGTACAATAAAAAACCCGATGCCAGCAATAAGAACACAAAATAGTGCAAAAAAGATGATACGAAAACGTACAAGTAATTGGAAAAGCTGGAGAGAAATGTTTTTCTTTTTTCTTGATTGGAGAGAAATATTTGTTCCAACTGGAACTTCCATTTTTTGTACTAAGGCTGGACGAATAACGGGAACTGGATCTTCTTCTTGTACAATTGCCTCAGAAGCACCCTCTGAAATAACGACTGTACACCCGGCAACTAAAGGCATGTCTGCTGTTTCTGTAAGTTCGAGGGCACATTTTTGTGTGGTTTCTAGTGGATCAGAAGCCTCTGCAATTTGATCTGCAATCTGAGAAAAAAACGAATGTGTGCCCAAAAACACAGTATCCCCTCCATGAACCTCTCCTCTCATGAGCGATGGCACTGGAGATTCTTCTTTTTGAGTCGCAAGTATTGTCTGCCGTTTTCTATCCCTGACTAATTCACAAGCGCTGTCACCAAAACTAGCAAACAACGACTCGTTGTCTCCTAAAAAAGCCGAAGCTATTTGAATTTCTGGTGAAAAAAGTGATTGTGTTTGGAAAAATGAGACAAAACTTTCTACGGTGGGATTTGCAACCACGCTTGTTTTCCATGATTCGACAATCTGTTTCCCGCATACTGCAGGATCCTGCGTCCCAGTGCACACAACAAAAAACACGAGAAATCCTTGATCAACTGCATCTACTTGCGTCATTGACCACTGCAAAGAAGTGGGAAGTGGTATACAGACACGTGAATCAAACTGAAGTCGCATGGGTTTATGCTACCTTACCCCGAGGAAACTTACAACAGAATATACGCAAAGAGCCAAACAAAGACAACCAGAAAAAGGTGCAAAAACCCAATAATGTGAAGTGGGAGCTCAAAGCCTGTTTTTATGGTTCGTGTCATCAATGCAATCTGTCGTACAACGACAAGTGCAAAAAGGAAATAGACGGTGAAGCCAATTAAAAACATCCATTTGAGTACCTGCATGAAAAATCCAGGTACGAAAAAGAATGGACTGCTCGGATCGAAAATAGCACCAAGTACATCACCGTTCATTAACGTACCCTCCCTTCTATCTTCTCTTGCTCTTCTTGCAACAGCATCTCACTTAAAAACTTTGCAACTTTGCTTGGATGAGGTACATTTTCAAACTCGATTTGAGGTATTTCTGCAGATGTTTGTACACGAACCTGTCCATAATCAAGTATGGACTGTAAAAACCCTGCGTTACTACTAGTGATGTCTTCGATATTTTCGATCTTTGCTTCCGAGATTTTTTTGAACAACAGATTATAGAAATCAACATCAATAACACGCTCGTCGGTGATGATATAGATGTTAAAGAACCAGATCAAAAAATTTTCGAGGATAAATCCAAACGTAATCGTATACCATCCCAACCACGCGATCGTATGAAAAGCTGCTGGAAAGAGTCCGACGGGAACAAAAGGAGCGACAAAAAATGGAATCACAATCATGACGAGTGCCAGGATCATCCACCCGAGGTTTACGATGGGATGTTGGCGAAGCAACAAGAGGATTGGCTCATCTTCATGCTGAACCTCAAAACTGACGTTGTGTGGCTTTGGAGAGAATGCAGCAAATGCCCCTGGACTCTTGGTCGCTAAGCGAAGCACACTACTGTATCCATCAGCTTCTGAAATTGATTCCGATTTGGTTTTGCGTTTATGGGTTGAAGGGTGGTGAGCCTTCTTTGGTGCAACAAAAACATCTGGCATGAGTGGATTATACAGCAGGTGCGCTACCAAAAAACAGCAAGAAGAATGATGATCCTATTTTTTCTCTATTCCAAACAAATTCCCTTTGACTGAGATTCTTCCTGGGGCACGAAGGTTAAAAGCGGTTTTGAACTCTGCTCCAGGGATGGTGAGACTTCCTTTATTGGTGTCGACAATAACATTTTTGGTAAATCCATTGCTCCCGTGTTCTACTCGTACAGATGACACAGAAGTAAACGCGCCTCCCAATTCATTGGCTTTGTTTTTCAACTCATCCATCGAGTATGGATTCCCTCCATTACAGCTTCCAAGCGGAGTAACACGGGATACGTCTCCACCACCACCTTTGTACCGCACAACCCAAGCGTTGAGAACGTCTGCAAACTCTGCTTCTGTTAGCCAGGGATGACTTTTGCCACAACTGTCACCAGATCTACTTTTATACCATCCCTTATAAAACCAAGGGCTATCACCTTTCCCTTTTCCTTCGTATGCTCCTTGTGCCCATTGAGTCCAGTCACTTGTCGTGTCCCACAGCCCTGGTGTGGTGTGCCCATTGTTTGTATAGCTTTGTTGGTACCCACCTGAAGTGGATGCATAGTAGGCAACAAAAGGCTTTCCTCCAGCACTTAACACCCATCCTCTGGTTGCATCAACAGCTTGATCCCATTTGCCACCTTTGTTTGCTGGCTTATAGACCTGGCAAGCCTCCGTTGCACAGATACTACTTGCCCCGTTATTTGTCACCGCCAATGCATAGGATCTGGCTGCGACTGCCTGAGCCTTTAGCGCTTCAAATCCTCCAGTATCTCCCCATGAGCCTGGCATCTCATAAATACGTTTGGTATAGGTCTCGATATCGACAGTACCATGTCCCTGCACTTTGATCTGAATAGAGCTTGCATAGTCTTTTTTCAGCTCTACCCCACCGTAGTAGGCTCTCAAGATCTCTTCTGCACTTTGTCCTGCTTTTGCTCTGCCATACGCCCCATATTGGGACAAGCCTTTGAAATGAGGTGCCCCAAAGGAGAACACCGCAAAGGCCGGAGAAAATCCTGGATTATAGTTTGGTCTACTCGCTGGGTCATCCGCAAAAGGGACATCTCCTACTGAAGTTGTGGCTGTACCTGAACGCTCTGCCAAGATTTTTTGCTGTTCCGCTGACAGGGCAGCGATCTTTCCGGCAAGTTCTTGCTGATACTTCTTTGCCTTCGTGATTTCACCCTTGAAAAACTGTGAGCTTTCGTCAAGCTGTTTTTGCAGACCCGCGAGCTTTACTCTCGTTTCTTCATGCTTCTTTTTGTCGTCCTCAAGGCTTTTAATTTCAACAGACAGTCTCTTGAGTTCTGACTGGTCTCGTTCACGAGCTTTTTGCTGGTATGTGTATGTTTGTGAAAAAGAAGAGACATCGGAACTTGCAAAAATAATCAAGAGTGGTGAAAAAGCTTGTTGCTTTCGGTATGTGTCGGCTACTCGAGCAGAAAAAAGCTGATAGGTCTTCCCAAGTGAGACTTCGCGCTCCTGTATTTGCACACCAGCTTCCTCTGATTTCTTTTGAGCATCCTTAATTCCAGTCTGGGCATTTTTAATTTTTTTCTCGAGATCAGCCACTTGCTTCTCTAGTGGCGATGTGGCTGCTTCCGATAATTTTTTTAACTTTGCGAGTTCATCAATTTGCTTTTGCAAATCATCAATTTGGTCTGCATGAACCAGAGTTATGAGTTGATAGTTTAGAGGTACTAGATTCGCAGAAAAAATACCCCAGAGCAGAAGAACAAAGGATATGGACGAAGTTACTAAATGGCGTTTTTTCACTTGCTTATCTTACGCAATATTTTGCCTTTTTTACACCCGAAGATCGCAAAAGCTATCTGATTTTCCTCCAATATTTCTTCCCCTCTTTATTTTTTGTCCCAGATGGTAAAATTAGTGGGTATGAGTTTTTTGACAAAGGGATTTCATTACACTTCCATCATTTTATTTCTTTTTATCTTTTTTGCATCTTGGGGAAAGGCTCAAGCCGCTTGTAGTGTTGTGAGTTGTTCACCAATATTTGCCTCTGATGCTGGGCTTAATAATAAAATTTCATCTTTAACTCAGTCTTCACTCACAAATTTTACTCCGGCAAACTTATTTATCGCGTATGAAGTGTCTTGTGGATCGCAAGATAGAGTGACTATACCTTACTGTTTTAATACTGCCGATGTAGGATCCTGCTCACCTTCTATCGATGCTGTGAATGCAAAAGCCGTCACTGTAAACGGGAAAAGGTATTTTGTCGGACAAGTCCCATCGGATAGCTATAATTATTATGCACAAGAATCTTCAGCTTCTCAGTACCGTTTACTTGATTTAAGAGCAAACCTATGGTCAAACAATTTTCTGTGTGCGAGTAACTCTACATTACCCGCTACTTATAAATCTGAGAGCTGTTCTATTACTCCAGCCGCAACAAGAAATTCCCAAGGAACATTTGATGTCGCTTTAACAATGACCACAGAAAATTTAATCCCTGGAAAAGGGTATGAATTCATCATTGCACCACAAAATTCTTTGGACGTACATCCCGCAGCAAGATCTGGTTCATTTACAGCAAAGACAAATGAACCTCAGGTACAACAAGGCTTTCAAGACTATAGTGCTGAGGCAGGAACATACCAGGTATGTATAGTCCCTCAAAACAACAGTGATGTTCTTGCATGTGCTTCAGCAAAGTGTAGTAGCACAGTTGACCTAGATGGAACTGTTCCTGAAGGACCTCCGGTTTTTCCTACCCCAGATATAAATGGCGGTTCAAACGCAGCCCCCTTTATTCTCTGTGATCAAGCAGCAACACCGGCAGACAAAGCAGAGTGTCAAAGGTGTGTCGGTGGTCAAGCGACAATTGACAACCCTGAAACCCAAGGACTCTGGACTGCATTTGGTTGTGTGAAAACCTCCAAGGAAGGGGTTGTCCTTTCTCTCGTGAGAATTGGGATGGGACTCTCTGGAGGATTTGTACTCCTAAGTATCTTGTATGGCGCTTTCCTTCTCACTACTTCGTCTGGAGATCCAAAACGTGTCCAGGAAGGACAAGAAATGATAAGTTCAGCTATCATGGGCTTATTGTTCGTTATCTTCTCAGTTATTATCTTGCAGTTTATTGGAGTATCACTGTTACAAATTCCTGGATTTGGAACCTAAATAGTTCTAAGCGCTGTATGATAAAAACAATGAATTCACGATATATTTTTTTCCTAACTATCATTAGTACATTATTCTTTACGTTTTTTTTAAGTAGTACACAGATACATGCTGCAGTTATCTCCTGTGGTAGCGGGTATGCAACAGACAACACTACGGATACATGTAATAGCAGTTGCCCTGCAAACGGAACCTACACAGATGTCAATGACTTCAATACTGTAAAAAACTGCTGTGGATATGTCTATGGTGGTCGTTGCAACTCTACTCCACCACAGACGCTAGCTTGTGGTTCGACCTTTGCTACTGATCGTGATGATGTCGTTTGTAACTCAACCTGTCCAGGAAATGGAAGTTTTAATGATAACGGTGTGATAAAAAAATGTTGTGGATATATTCTTTCTGAAGAGGGATCTCCATCCCGCTGTCTGACTACCCCGACACGAACGGTCTCTTGTGGAAATGAAATGAGACAACAAAGCGTCGCTTCTCAGGTAATCACTTCTTGTTCATGTGGAAGTGGATTTACTGGACAACGAACAGACAACTCTGGGATACGTTGGAACTGCTGTGGATGGGTTGATGGTCCCTATACGTCAGGGGCTCAATGCATAGCGACAAATCCACAAAGCACTATAAGTTGTGGAGCGCTCATCTTAGCTTCAGAAAGACAGGGGAAAACTTGTAGCTGTCCAAATACATCATTTACCAATAACACAAATGATCCTTCTCAAATCTGTTGCGGGTATTTCTATGACAACAAATGTAACATTGTGCCCAAACCGGGTACTCCATCCACGGGTGGTGGTGGGACAGGCGCATTCTTTACGAGTTTGAATACTGCAATCTTTGGGAATGCCGGTCCTTCAGAAGATCTAACAACCCCGAGGGGAATTATCGGAAGATTGCTACCCTACCTTTTTGTCTTTGGTGGCTTGATTCTATTTGTCATGTTGGTCTGGGGAGGATTTGAAATGCTTACTGGAGCAGCAAATCCCAAAAGTCAGGAAGCCGGAAAACAACGAATAACAACTGCATTTATTGGGTTTATTCTCCTATTTTGCTCCTATTGGCTGGCAAAGATTTTGGAAATTGTGTTTGGAATCTCAGTTTTGTAAGTTTTACTTCCCAAACCTGCGTTGACGCGAAGCATAGTCTTCTAACGCTTCATCAAGCTCAGGAGCAGTAAATTCTGGCATAAGAACGTCCGTAAAATAGAGCTCAGCATAGACTGACTGCCAAGGCAAGAAACCTGAAAGTCTGAGTTGTCCGCCTGGACGAATAATCAAATCTGGATCAGGCATACCAGAAGTAGAAAGGTGTTGTTCAAACTCTTCTGCAGTAATTGTGCCGTTTTTGCCAGGAGCTGCAAGTTTTGAAATAGCAGTCAAGATTTCTTCTCGTCCACCATAGTTTAGCGCAAAACTCACAGTAATTTTTGAATTATCTTTGGAGATTTCTACCCATTTTTTTGCACTCTGTGCGATATCTTCTGGGAACCGATCGATATTTCCGATAATGCGAAGCTGAACACCTTTTTTGTGCAAGTCTTCTACTTTTTTTTCAAAGGCCCTTCGAAACAACTTCATCATCCCTTCTATCTCAGACTTATCTCTTTCCCAGTTTTCCGTACTAAATGCCCACAAGGTAAGATATGGGATTCCAAGCTCAATACATCTGTCCACAAGCGGCTCTATAACATTATCGACAACGTACTCATGTCCTCGAATTGCTTCCCAACCATGACTTCGTGCCCATCGCCTGTTCCCGTCCATGATGATGGCAATATGATTTGGCACAACAGAAAATGTTTTTTTTTCTTCACTCGCTTTTTTTTCTTTTCGTTGGAAAAAATTCATACAAGAGTAGGTTTTATAGTAGAAGTTTTTATTATACCCTAGTAATTTGTGTTCCAATGGACGTATCTCCTAGAAGAACTTTGTAGAGATTGTTTGGAATGATTCCGGAAATAATTCGGGTGGTAATACCAAGCTCAGTCAAACTGAGAGCTTCCTCAATTTTGTGCCACATCCCACCGGTCACATCAAATCCTTTCGTATCGGTCATCGCACTTTTTACTTCTTCTGTCATTTCTGGAGTTATTTTTGTATAGATCTCTTTTTTTTGTGATTGCTTCTCAGTAATCGACTGTGGATCACTCTGTGTCCATACACCTTCTGCTTCCGTTACGTGAATAATTTCATCAACTTCCCAGCCTCGCTGTTCAAACTCCTTTGCAAAAAAAGAAAAAACCTTATCTGTGGACCAAATAGTACATCCTTGTGATTGATCAATGAGAACATCTCCGTACGTCACAGGAAGCATCCCTTTTCGCAAATACTCCTCAAATACCTCTGAAAACCAAGTTTTTGCCTGTTTGTGATCGGTAACGAGGGAGTTTGAAGGGGCTAACGTCAACGCCGGCAGTCCATGAGTCAGACATGTTGTGACAACTTCTCGATTAAGCCTCGCAGCTGCATCCTGTGTGATTGCCATTCCCATTTTGCTTTCTTCATGGATGAATCCATCAAGAGTTTTATATCGACTCGCAGGAACATGCGCAAAACTTCCTGCGCCATTGCCGAGGACAAGTAAAAATTCCTTTTCTTTTCTGGCTCGCGCTATTTCTCCAATGAGTCGATCCAGCACGTCTGTTCGGATAGACTCTGGAATTTCTTTATTGGTGATAACTGCACCACCCAGTTTCAAAAGAGTGACATGGTTTTTCATATTATTGTCTAAGCAAATTATTTTTAATAACAAACTGACCGAGCTGTGTAGTAAATGGTCGAAATTTTTTAGTATGTGGTTTTTTCCCAGGAAGATGTAAGCTTTTTTCTAAATCATCATCTTGAATTGAAAAAAGCCCCTCTCTTTCTACCAGCATTTCTATTTGATCAGGAAGTAGTTCTAAAATATATAGCGCGATGACAAAATCAACCCATCTGCCATCTCTATACTGTTCAACATACATCCCTTCAGAGAGAGGTTTTAACTGTT
>CAZBKJ010000004.1:36614-53637 GCA_964492495.1 uncultured Pseudomonadales bacterium | reverse complement strand
ATACAACATCAACTGTATTTTTCTAGAAGTAGTTGACAGCGCAAGCGATAGCAGAAGCTGTGGAACGGGAAAGATAAGTATTCGATGATGAATAAGGTTTAGACCACCATAGAGCAGATAGAAACAGCAAAAGAGAAACAGTGAAAAAGAGAGAAAACGATACTGATTTTTGTTTCGTATAAGCACGAGTCCGGATAAAAACCAAGCAATGATGATGGATGACGCTCCAATTTGAACAATCTTAGGAAGAGATAATTGGTCAAGCGTAATGTAGTAGAAGAAGTCAGGCGAGGCGAACTGAGAAAAAAACATGAGTATTTTTTGTCCCATATGGTCAAGACGAAACGGTGCGTACTGAGAAGATACGATGAGAAATTTTGTCAGGTAGAGTCGAAGATAGAGTAGAAACGGTAACGACCCGATGCCAGCTCCAACCAAAAAAAAGAACGCTTTTTTACTACTTTCGGCCAGACTTTCGATTTTTGGTGAAAACAATGCTTGGAGTCCAAGACCCCCCACAATGCTTGCGAGAAAGAAAATCGCGTCAACTTTCGCCCAAATAAGTACACCTGCCGTCGCGCCAACGAGAAAACTTCCAACGCTTGTCCAGTTTTGGTGTTTTATCATACAAAAAAGTAGCGAGAGAAAGAAAAGCCTCCCGATATACGGCAGAATGGTGATACTTTGAAACGATGTGGTAAACAATAACTGCGGATCGAGGATAAGGAACAACAACACCGAAAAACCAACCTTCTTTCCAAATATTTTTGCAATGACGTAGGAAAACAGAAGAGTTGACAGTACAAATAAGAGTTGGTTCATGATACGAACATCGACAATCGTAAATGGAGTGAGTACTCTGGCAATGATCATGGGAACAGCAATGATGGAACCAATGTATGGCATCAGCATGATTGGAATACACTGTCTTCCGCTATACTTTACGTACTCCAAAAAAAGTGTTGGATGCGGACATGAAAGAGCTGTGTTTGCAGTAAGTAACTCATCATACTCAGCACCCACGGCACCAAGTTTGAAGAAATGAAAAAACGAACCAGCAATTACAAGAAGTATCGTCAAAGGCAAAAAAAACGGAAAGGAACGTATATTCTTCATCGGTAAGATTGTACAATAGTTCTATGAAAATTCTTGTTACAGGCGCAGCAGGATTTATTGGGTCACATTGTACAAAGGCATATCTTGATCAAGGGCATAGTGTTATCGCTGTCGATGACTTATCTTCAGGAAAACAAGAACGATTACCTTCGAGTGTGACTTTTTACAACCAAGATATAACTTCACCCTCATTTGACGACATCGTCGCGAAGCATACGCCTGACGTTATCAACCACCTTGCCGCACAAATTGTAGTGACCAGGTCGGTATCAAACCCTGCACAGGATGCGCACATCAATATTATCGGGACAATCAAGGTAGCTCAAAGTGCAGTGAAGCACAAGGTCAAACAACTCATATTCTCCTCAAGTGCGGGTGCACTCTACGGACATGATTTTGTACCGGCTACAGAAGAACATACACCATCTCCTGTTTCACCCTACGGTTTGTCAAAGCACGCTGCTGAGAAGTATCTTCAATACTTTCATGCTACATACCTGCTACCCGTCACAATTCTTCGCTATGGAAACGTTTATGGTTCAGGCCAAGATACTTCACGAGAATCAGGAGTAGTGGCACTTTTTACAACCGCACTGCTACAAAAAAAATCTCCGACAATTTTTGGTGACGGATCAAACACTCGTGACTATGTCTACGTAAAAGACGTTGCGAAGGCAAACGTGCTTGCGCTTTCGTATCCTGGCTTTGAGGTTTTTAATATTGCTACAAACACACAGACCTCAACCAATGAGGTGTTTTCTAAGCTGACAGCACTTTTTGACTCTCCAACACAGGCCAAATATGCACCAGCACGAATAGGTGAGCAAGCTCATTCTCAGATTTCTTTTGACAAAGCAGAGCAGTTGCTCGGATGGAAACCAAGTTGTGATTTTTCTTCGGGACTCAAAGAAACTGTTGCATGGTATACACATAACTATTCTTAGTACGTTCACTGCAATGAAAAAACTCACAATATCTGTTATTACCCCAACATTTAATCAAGCTGAATTCATCCCGCAGACGTTTGAGAGCGTACTTACACAACAAAGTCCTCACTACAATCTGGAGTACATTGTGTATGACGGTGGCTCAACCGATGGAACAAAAGAAATAGCAGAGCAGTACGCGCCACTGTTTGCCAAAGCCAATATTTCTTTTCAATATACTAGAGAAAAAGATTCAGGTCAGTCAGATGCGATCAATAAGGGATGGAAAGAAGCAACTGGCGACATTTTGACGTACTTAAACTCTGATGATTACTACGAAACAGGAACTTTAGAAAAAGTTGCAAGTTTTTTCAAAGAGCATCCGCAACAGTTGTGGGCATACGGAGGTTTTCGGTATGTGAATCGATACGGATGGGAGTATGCCACCGTACAACCGGAGTATTTTTCGTACGAGAAACTATTGGATTACTGCCCAATTGGACAACCAAGTTGTTTTTTTAGAAAAGAACTGCTTTCAAAAGTGGGGATGCTCAATCAAAAATTACATCTGGCGATGGACTATGATCTTTGGCTTCGATTTGCACGAAAAGCACCGGCGGGAATTTTATACGGTGTTTTATCGAACATGCGCTACTATGCTGCTGCCAAGAGTGGTGCCAAGTCAAAAGAACATCTGGACGAAGCCTTTGCATTAGCATCTTCCTACACAAAGGCTTTTAGTAGAAAAAGAGTCGTTCAGTGGTTGTACTACATGCGAGGCCTAGCCGTTATCTTGCTCGGTATTGATATCACTAGAAGAGTTCAATGGATTACCCCACAATAATGGTCGCAACTTTTATCCAAAAACTACTTTCACTTTTTGACTCTCACCTTGTACAAAACGTGAATAGAACAACACACGCAAAAAATGCACTCCTGTGTTATATCACAGCACCGTTTCTGCCCCAGCTACGTCGGACTTTTGCACATCAGAATCACTCACAAATACGCGACATCGCAGAGATCTTGGGTAGTCTAGGCTACAACGTTGATGTGATGAACTACTGGGCAAGATCCACATTATCAAAAAACTATGATCTTGTTATTGATATTCACCCCGATGAAAATAAAGTGTACTGGAGTCACTTACATCCAGCTGCAAAAAAAATAGTGTACTACACGGGTTCCTATCCTGAGTTCCAGAATAAAGCGGAGCAGAAGCGTCTTATGAGTATCAAAAAAAGAAAAGGGGTACAGCTCCAAGCGCAGAGGCAAGTTCCGCCAATTGCCAAACAAATCTGGGAACGATTTGACGCAGTGCTTCTGATGGGTAACGCACGAACACAAAAAACATTTCCGGAAATGAATGTTCCTATTCAACTGATACCCAACACTGGGGATGAACACTATCCTCGACTCTCAAACGAGCAAAAATCGACGAAATCTTTTCTGTTTTTAGCGAGCGGTGGGCAAGTGCATAAAGGGCTGGATCTCCTCTTGGAAGTTTTTTCAAAACATCCGGAGCTTGAACTGACTATTTGTAGTCCGTTTATGAGAGAAAAAGATTTTACAGAGTTGTATTCACAAGAGCTATTCCAAACACCAAATATACACCCTATTGGCTTTCTTGATCCATACAGTAAGAAGTTCCAAGAAATTGCGAAAAAATGTGTCTACATGGTCTCACCATCAGCGTCTGAAGGTATGTCTGGAAGTGTACTTATTGCACTATCAGTAGGACTCATCCCAATTGTCAGCCAGGAAAGCGGCGTTGACGGTTTGTGGGAATTTTCTGAATGTAGTTTGGTAAATGTAGAAAAAACGATTGTTCAGGCTTCAAAAAAGAACCCTAAATCATCAGGTCGCCTCCCAAAGCTGTATACAACTACTTCATTTCGAAAACAGGTGAAAGAGAAGATTACACAAATTATTTCTGGCTAAATATTTGTGCCATATCACTCGCGTATTTCTCCCACGAAATATGTTTGATCACAAAAGCATGACCACTTTTGGAGAGTTTCACACGCACATCAGACTTCGTTACAACGTATTCAAGTTTGTTTGCTAGATCTTGAGGGTCTTTAGGTGATACAAGCAGTGCATTTTTCCCATCAGTAAGAACATCATGAGCACCACTGGTTTTGCTTACCACAACAGCAGCACCTCGAAGCATTGCTTCAAACACTGATAACCCCCAGGTCTGGTTATGATTTGGAAACACGAAGATGTCCGCTATCTGGTACTGCAACTCTAGCTCCTTTTCATCTACTCTTCCTAGAAAGAGTACATTTTTTTCAAGTGCGTACTTTTGTACAAGCGATTGGATCATGTGGTAGTACCCCATATCGGGAGTTGGATCACCAATAATTCGAAAAATCACATTATTCTTCTTTTTTTCGTGAACGAGAATATTTGCTGCCTCGATGAGATCTTCGTAACGACGGTGGCGAAAGAAAATATTGGTTGTCAAAATATGAATTTGATCCGCATTTTTTGTTTTGGTACGGGTTTGCAATTTTTTGACTGCTTCTTTTTTCAGTTCACTCACCGACTTGTATGATCGATACTTTTGATCGATCGACAACCCACTTCGAACAATACGTGCATCCTTGCCAAAATGCCTTTGTACGATACTTTTGTTTCTCTCGTCGAGCACCACAATAGTATCCATGCATGTAAGTGCAGCAAGCGTTCTTTTTCGCTCTACCCATGCTAGAAGTTTCATCAAAAATGTCTGAGCATACTGTGAAGCATCTTTTTCTTTTGCATCAATAAACGATGGAGGATCGTTCATCATCCAGACGTTTTTTGTGTCTGTAAAACGAGGTGCAAGACGATAGACACCGTGATCATGATAGTTAATAGCATCGTAGTGTTTTTTCTTATGTTCAAGAGCCAGCACGTCTCCAACAGCCTGAACTTGCAGATACTGCACTACTTCATTCACCAGAAAAGCCCATATGCGTTTTGTCAGTGAATCAGACTGGTTATAGAAAATCTGCTTGAGTGAGATAGGTTGTGGAGCCAAAACATGAACCATCGAGATGAACTCAGGAAAACATTTTTCTTTATCAACTTTGTAGGTAAAAACATCAACAGTATGACCTTGTTTTTGTAAAAACCGAGCCTCTTCTAATATCTGTCGGATTGAACCACCGTACGTATCGAGTTGCCAGATGACTAGAGCAATGTTCATACAAAGGAAGGGCTCAAACAAAAGGAATACTGGAAAGCGATATCAACGAGAGTTTTCGTTATCATACATTGGGACGAAATGTATCAATAATATACTGTACTTCGTCCTTTGTGAGTTCTGGGTTGTTGGCAAAGTAAAAACCTTGAGTATACGCGAGACGAGAGTTTGGGATATCAAATTTTTGCTTGATGTATTTTTTGAAGAAGGGCTGATCTGACATCACCCCACCCACTATTGGGCGTACCTCAATGTTTCGTTTTTCACATTTTTTTCTGTATTCTTCCATCTTTTTTGCTGAGGTGAATACAACTGGCATCGCAAAATTACTCACAAAGTCCATAGTAATGTGTAATGGATACACGTCTTCACATATATCGTAAATCTGTAAGAACTTTTGGAAGTTTTTTTCTCTTTTTTTGATTGTTTCCTCGATGAATTTGAGCTGATACTTTCCTAAAAATCCAGTTATTTCATTCGGTCGTAAGTTGTATGCCAGATCATAAAACGTATACTTGGCAAAAAAATCAGAGATTTCATGTGTTTTTCGTAAGGACTTTTGTTGAGTTACTGACAAATGACGATCCCAACCATGCGAACGTGCCATGCGCAACTGTTGATCAAGTTCTTTGTCATCTGTACAGACCATTCCACCTTCGATTGCTGACATGTGATGACCAACAAAGAATGAAAATGTAGAGGCTACTCCAAAGTTTCCTAGTTTTTTTCCCTGTGTTCTGCTTCCCATTGATTCACAGTTATCTTCAATGAGCAAAATATTTTGTTCTTTACAGTACTTGGCAATTGCCACCATGTCATCACTAAACCCAAGCAAATTTGTTAAAAATACACAATCCAGTGAATGTTTTTTGTGAGCTTGTTCCAATGTCTTTGGAGAAACATTGAGATTCTCAAGTGATATGTCGATCGGTATGGGGCGCAGACCCAGTTGCATAAGGGGCATGACGTTTGTCGCCCAGGTAATCCCTGAAAAGCCTACGTTCATCCCTGGCTGTAACTTGCCAAGATTAAGCAGAGCTTGGATGAGTGCAAGGTTCGCAGAGCTTCCACTATTAAACAAACTCGAAAACTTTCTCTCTTGCCATTTTGAAAACACAGCTTCGAATTCATGACACTGTTCTCCGATAGAAAGTTGCCCGGCTGATTTCAAAAAACGACACAACGCCTCAATAGTCTGTTTTTCCTTATAAAATGTGGATTTAATAAGCTTAATTGAGTACTCCATTTTTTCCTTAGACATCGAGTGCACGTATATTTTTTATTTGAAGTGTGCGCGTTATAAATAATAGTAATACATACACTGCACTTAAAAACACACATCCAACATACCATACTGGATGGACAAGTAGTGTCAAGAGAGAAGATAGGATAATGCATGCTAGTGGCATCCACAAATATTCAAGAGGTACACGAACGGACACATGAGGCCTCATGAGGAAAAAAGCCAAGATTTCACAGACAAGTGTTGAAAATGCTGCACCTACAGTTCCAAATACTGGTAGAAACAAGAGATTTGCCACGATATTTACAATGGTAAGTAACATTAATATTTTTGTATGAACATTTTCTTTGTGATTGGTGTACAAAAAATATGACAATGGTGCGTTCAGATACAAAAATATGGTTGTAATTCCAAAGATAACTAAGATGCTGTACGCCTGTGAGTACGTCGAACTAAACAATACTCGGAGAACATCTTCTCCGTACACAATGCAACCAGCAGCAAATAAAAGTGCAATTATACCGAGGTATTTTACAGCGAGTGCGATCGTTTTTTGGAGTAACTCAGTTGACTGCGCAGCATGAAAACGAGTCAGAGTTGGTACTGCAACAGCTAAGAAAATTCCAGGGAACAAAACCGCAGCATCCATCAATCTGTACGCAGTGCTGTACGGGGCGACGGCCTCTATTCCAAGAACATATCGAATCATCAACATGTCGATTCGAAAGTATAAGATTCCAAAAACGCTCAGCAAAAAAAGTGGAATGGACTGTCCAAGCAACTTGAGTGATTTCCCAACATCAAATGACGGAAAAACAACTGTTTTCGTAAAGTACGATGATAAAAATACAGCCACAATTCGAGATACAATGAAAATGGCAAAAACACTCCCAAGCTTTCCACCGAGTGTAAGGGCTATCATTGCGCCACCATACGCTAGTATTTTCTCAACTGCATCAATCGAGGCTGTCCAGTGGAAATTATCCTGCGAGGATAAGTACATTTTATTGATCTGCACGTATCCATCCAGCAAGAAATACACGTAGGCAAGTAAAAACTCCAAACTGACGAATCGATCGATACCAAACACGTAGAGAAACAACAGTATGCTCACCGGTAAGGCAAGCAGTATACGTGTCCCTAAAACCAATTTGCTTTCTTTCTCAAATCCCTCTGGATGGGTGCTCCAGTGACGCAGGAAATACGTCGGGATTCCAAGCTCTAAAAATAAATTGACGATGACGAGAGTCGAGAAAATATAACTGTATGCACCGAACTCAAATTGCGTTGTCGACTTGATAAGAATGACAGTAAACAGAAATCCTAAAAGATTTGAAAGGATTTGGTACGCAGTTTGAAAGCTAATATTACGATACAATAGTTGCCGGTTCATACGAATTTTATTTGCCTTATAACATTATGATACGAGGATTATGAAGAAAATACACTCTCCAATTGGGGTGCTTTTTTTGTTGGAACACGTGGATTTGGGAGGCGGCTCTCGTAGAATCAAGGTGTATTGCGATTTTTTGGATAGAGCGCAGTTTACACCATCAGTAGTTGTACGCACGCCGACAATCCTTCGTGATATTGATGGGGTAATAGGTGAAAACACACCAAGACTTTTTTCGAAGGATCATCAAAAAATCCTTCAGTTTTGCAAAGAACAGAACGTAAAAGTTGTGTATTTTTGGTATGACGGTCAGTACCATGAAGATCTCTACATACTCTTTGTTCTTTGTAAGAGAGAAGGGATTTCAATAATTGCTAACAATGTCTTCTCCTATTTTGATGAACAAATGGACGCTCTTTGCGATATTGTTGCCTTTCAAACTGTTTTCATGCTGTATAAATTTTCAAAGAATCTACCACAAGGTATTGATCTTTCATTTGAGAAGTATGTCCTGTTACCAAATCCGATCTACTCAACCTACTACAACAAATCAAGATTAACTCCCAAAAAAAGAACCTTGCTTCGAAGTGAGTTTGGATTTTCTGATAGTGATTGTGTTGTTGGGCGTTTTGGGCGAAATGACATTGTGAAGTGGGGGGATGTGTTGCTCTCTACTATGCTTATCCTTCGAAATGAAAAAAATATTAAATTTTTGATCGTAGGAATGCCAAGAAGCAGAAGAGTGTTTATGTATCTTTTGTCTCTTTTCTCAAGCTCAGTTCGCAAAAATGTCCATATACTTGCACCAACAAAGGAAGACACTACTCTGTTTTCTCTCATGCAAGCTTGCGACCTCATCGGCCACAGTGTCAAAATTGGGGAAGGTTGCAGTAATGCAATCAATGAGTGTCTATTCTGGGAAAAAGCAGTTATTACCAATCCAACTCCACACTGCGACAATGGACAGGCAGAACAGATTATTCACAACAAAACAGGAATACTGGCAAGAGGCGTGAAAGAATGGGTTCATGCAGTTCAGGAGCTTTCAACGGATAGTATAAAGCGAGAAATGTTGGGGAAAAACGGGCACGAGTTTGTCGTTTCTCACTTTGATGGGGATAGAGTAACAAAGGAACTTTCAGCGCTGATCTATCGTACGCAAGGAAAAAATGTTTCCCACACGCAGTTTGGCCTGACGACACAAAAATTTCAAAACTATGTCGATGAATACTTAGGGGATTCACGTCGATCTGCTTCTGTACTTCCCACAAGTTTTTTTCACAAAATGTTTAACTTTGGGAATAGAATATTTTCATTTCTGGAGTTTTCGCTGTTTAATGGCTAAAAAGCTCTTGTATTCTTTGCTGTGTAGGATATAAACAATAAAATATGCAATCTGTTGGAATCATTGGCGTAGGATACTGGGGACCAAACTACGCTCGAATTTTATCTTCACTATCGAATGTTGAGTTTCGCTGGTGCTGTGATCTCAATGAAACTGCACTTTCGAAGATGCAGACTCTGTATCCCAAGACAAAAACAACGACAAAGATGTCAGATCTTCTCACCGATGACACCCTTGATGCTGTCATTGTTGTTACACCTGCGCAGACGCACGCAGATATCGTGAAGAAGTTTTTGGAGAGTGGGAAACATGTACTGGTGGAAAAACCACTTACTACATCTACGAGTCACGCAAAAAAACTCATCGAAATTTCCAAAAAGAAACGAAAAATATTGATGGTTGATCACACGTTTGTGTTCAATAGTGCGGTGTCACACTTACAAAAAATCATCAAATCAGGTGAACTAGGAAAAATTTTATATGGGTACGGTGAGTACAATGCATTAGGGCCAATTCGCAAAGACGTTTCTGCGATGTGGGACTTGCCGCATTTTTTATATGTTGCAAATTTTTTGTTTGAAAGCACTCCAACGCATGTGAGCGCAAATGGGCGAAGTTTTTATCAGAAAGGAATGGAAGATGTTGTCTTTATCACGCTTGAATACCCAGATAAGAGTATTTTCAATCTTAGTTGTTCCTGGATTGATCCAGTCAAAATCAGGAAGTTTACACTTGTTGGAAATAAAAAAATGGCAGTATTTGATGATATGGTACATGAGGGGAAATTAACGATCTTTGATAAGGGAGTAGAAGTATCAAAAGATCCAAACTTCGCAAATTTAGGACTGATACTTCGAAATGGTGATGTCACGATTCCGTTTGTTCCCCAAAAAGAACCTCTAACACAGGTTGTCCTGACATTCCTTGAAGCATGCACCAAAGGAAAGCTGGATATATCGACAGCCAAAGATGGCTTATCATTAGTACAGATACTTGAAGCTGCACAAAAGTCACTCGACTCCAATGGAAAAAAGATTAAACTCTAGGGGGTCAGTTGTCAGAGGCAAGGGGGCAGAGGTCAGGTACAAGGAGCAAGGCAAAATAACCAATGCTCAACATCCAATAACCAAAAGAAGAATCCAGTTTATAGGATGATAGCAAGAGATAGCAGAGGCAAGGGGCAAGGTATCAGAGGTCAGGTATCAGGGACGATGCAAACGAAGACGATAGCCGGGAAGAGGTTTCAGGTGCAAGTGAATAGGTAGTAGTAATGAGGTACTAGAGAAAAAAGAAAGGGATCCATTCGACTTTCTGGAATACCAGAAACGCTCAGGATGACAAACAGAGAGCAGGGGTCAGGGACGAGAAGATAGCAGGAGCAAGAGGTCAGGTATCAGGGACAAGATACAAGGCTTTATGAGCTTCTCCACTCCAAGTTGCCTCAAGGGCAACTTGGCTAGTTTAAAGAATAAAAAGCGATGAAAAAAAAGAGCAAAAATGTATGAACTATACTGTCTATAAAAATGTAGAGATTGGAGAAGGCGCAGTGATTGAGGATGGAGTTATTCTCGGTGTTCCCGCGCACGGAAAAAAGGATGGTGAAGTGCCACTTATCATCGGAAAGAATGCATATATTCGTGCACACACTATCATCTACGCTGGTGTGAGGATTGGTAATGATTTCCAGACGGGGCCAAATGTACTTATTCGTGAAGAAAATACACTAGGAAATAGTGTCTGTGTCTGGGCAAATGCGGTGTTGAATCCTGAGAATGTGATCGGTGAAAATGTACGTATTCACGTCGGTTGTTTTTTGGAGAAGACGACGATCGGAAATGATGTGTTTTTAGGACCTCGCGTCACGTTTTCTGATGATCCTCATCCAGTTATGCCACCAGATCACAAAGAGTGTTGGCAAGGCGCTGTGATTGAGGACGGCGTGATCGTTGGAGCCGGCACGACATTTCTTCCGCATGTCACCATAGGAACAGCGGCACTCATCGGGGCAGGATCTGTTGTCACCAAAGATATAGAAGCTTTCATGGTTGCATACGGAAATCCTGCACGTGTGCATAAAACTATTGACGAAATCATCTGTACTCGAGGAAAGAAATCACATACACCATATGAACAAAAAAGGAAAAAATATGACAGTTCCATTCGTTGATCTTCATGCGCAATACACAACACTTCAGCCTGGAATTGATAAGGCCATCCTCGGGCTTATTAACTCCACACAGTTTATTTTGGGAAAAGATGTTACGACGTTTGAAAAAGAATTCGCGTCGTATATCGGAACCAAACACTGTATTGCTGTCTCATCAGGGACTGAAGCTTTGATCCTTGCTCTTCGTGCGCTTGAGATTGGTGTCGGCGATGAAGTTATCATTCCTGCAAACACGTTTATTGCGACCGCACTCTCAGTCTCGTATGTCGGTGCCACTCCTGTTTTTGTGGACTGTGACAAAGAAACTTGGGCAATTGATGCGCGCTTAATTGAAAAGGCAATTACAAAACGTACAAAAGCCATCATGCCCGTACATTTGTATGGACAACCTGCTGATATGGCAAGCATTCTATTGATTGCCAAAAAACACAAACTCTTTGTTGTTGAAGATGCATGTCAGGCGCATGGGGCTCGATTTAAGGGACGACGAGTCGGAAGTATTGGTGATATTGCAGCGTTTAGCTTCTATCCAGGAAAAAATTTAGGAGCATATGGAGATGCAGGTGGCGTCACAACCAGTAACAGCAGACTTGCCGAGAAAGTTGTGCTGCTTCACAACTATGGACAAAAAGAGAAATACCATCATTTGGTGAAAGGAACGAACAGTCGCATGGATACCATCCAGGCAACTATCTTGCTCCAGAAACTTCCACACCTGGATAAGTGGAACAAAAAAAGACTAGAGATTGCACAGCTCTACATCCAAGGCTTGCAAGGGCTTCATCTTGAACTTCCATCGATCGCACAGAATCGCGATCATATTTTTCATCTTTTTGTTATTCACACAAAGCGACGCGACGAGCTGATGGATCATTTGCACAGTCGCAGTGTCATGGCACAAATTCACTATCCTGTCCCAATACATTTGCAAAAAGCATACAAGGAACTTGGACATAAACGAGGAGACTTTCCAAACAGTGAATACTCTGCAAAACATGAACTCAGTCTCCCTCTTTACGCTGAGCTCACAAAGGAACAGATCGATTACGTGATCAAAAGTGTTCGATCATTTTTCTAGTATGAAAGAAATTCATTTTGATGTTCAGGATTCAAAGGCAAAATATAGGGAAACTCGTACTGACTATGCTCTTTATTTTGGAATGAGCAAACGACTCACAGACCATTTGTATGCAATTTGTTACGATGATAGCGCAGATTGTACAATTCCTATCGAACTCATTGTTACGTTTAGTTCCAAAATACCGCCTGATCTGTCAGCAAAATTTCCCCAATTAACTCAACTAGCAAAAAATGAAGTCTTACTTCGAGCAGAATTAGCCGAAATTCTTCTTTTGCTTGGTACGAAAGGAATTTTTTTCTTACGATTTCCGGATGATTTAAATTTCACAGAAGAGACATGAAAGAGAACAATACTATTTCAGCCTGCATCGTTTCATATAACGATGCGAAACAAATTGAAAAGTGCCTGCATAGTCTGCAAGGAGTGGTTGATGAGATTATTCTGACCCATGATGGAGAATGTACAGATAAGACACTTCAAATCGCAAAGAAATACAAGGCAACTATTTGGATCCGTCCCAACAAAGGATTTGCTGAGCCTCACCGTGCTGAGCAGTACAAAAAAGCCAAAGGCAAATGGATACTCATTTTGGATCCTGATGAGTATTTGTCGCCAAGTTTACGGAAAAATCTTCGAAAAATTGTTGCAAGCGATGATGCAGATGGATATTTTTTCCTCTGGCGCATGTGGGACGGGAAAAAATATCTCACAAAGAAATGGCCGTACCGGATTGGGGTCGTAAAAAAAACACATCTTCGCTACCTAGGTATTCAGCACACCGATTGGACTCCAAGAGGACGCCTCAAACTCATTGACCACGAACTCTACCACAGACCAAACTATGATAATAATTCTTGGAGTACATTTCGTACCAAACACCTTCCTTGGCTTCACCTGCATGCCAAACAAATATTAACTCCAATTGATCAAATTCCTCAGTTTCAGTGGAACAGCGACAAGTTTCCAAAGCATATCGAATGGATAAAACGGTTTCATATCTTTGCCTCACCATTTATCTTTGTGTATTTTTTTGTCGGAAGCTTTGTGCTGTCATTTCCAACAGAAGGTTTCAAGTTGATTCGCTGGGTGTTTTTCCAGGCACTGTATTATTTTCTACTGTGCTTTGCGGTGGCAAAATTGAAGTATGAAAAAAAATAGCAGCAGTGACAGCAGAATTACTTCGTGAGTCTCCAGAGTTTTATCTTCCAGTTCTTCGCATCGATATCCTCAATCAATTCTTTTTTTGTTGCACCAAATTGGGTTGTTTCCCAATTGGTTGAAATCAGAGGATCTTTTGTTCCTTCTTCTTGAATGTAATAGAGCACATCTGCCTGCTCATAACTCTGCTCGTACACTGGCTCATATCCGTCTCGTGCAAGAAGGAAGCGGTACTCGTATCCTATTCCAGTCAACTGATCACTACTGTCTTTAAAAAGGGTGAAGTTCTTTTCTCCCGAGGAATCGAGATCTTGCTTGATTTTTTCTGTCACAAGCGACAGGTTTGGTATGGTGCGATATGCAAACGGGAAACGAAGTATTGACCAGTTGTAGATACATACAGCAAAAACAAGAGTAATTGCAAACCACTTTGCTTTCAAAAGCGACGCCATAGTGCTGATCCACATCAGCACTATAGTCATGGGGATCAAAAGATAGTAGTCATACAAATATCCGTTGTACTTCAAAAGAGCGGCAATTGTGAGTACAGAAAGTACCGTCAAAGCCAAGTATGCAGGCTTTTTGGTGATTTCTTTTCTATGTGCAAGCACTTCAAGAATCACAATGAAGAAAGCGGCAAACGACAGCCACACCTGTTGAATGGAAAACCAACCAATACGGTGTACTTTCTCAAGAGTGCTCAGATGTGGATGATTATCTGCGATTCCTTCACCAAGAACTGAAGCTAAGAGATAGTCTCCAAATGCTTTGGATGTAATAAACCCGTGCATGACATCAAACAGAATCAGAGGACTTATCATGACTAGAACTGCGCAGCCAAAAGCGCCAAGAGAAAGGAGTTTTGTTTTGATAGTTCCTTGAATCTGCATGAGAAGCAGAAGACCTATTGCAGGAAGCAAAAGTAGAGCGCTAAAGTGAACATGAAAAAAAAGTCCGAATACGAGACCTGCTAACGCAAACCATACAAGTTTTTGCCGTTTAACTGCCTCTAGATACGCAGTGACAAATAGCACTGTAACAAGTGGCATCATCGGTTGGTTGGTTGCACTACGACTGGCCATCACCAGAGCGGGGTGAGTAATCGAGAGGAGTACAAAGAAAATCCCAGCAAGCTTTGAAACGTGCCGTTTTAATGCAAGATATCCGATCAGGATTGTGCCTGCTCCCATCGAGATAAACACAACAGACATCGCAGCCGGAACCAGACCTGTGAGGCTGTAGACCAGAGCGATTAAGTAATAGTACAACGGAGCAAGGTAAAACCCGCCGACACTGGCTTGCGGACCTAGAAGTGTCCAGTCTCCACGCATAATACGAAGTGCGAAGAGTGAGTCGCGTCCAAAGTCGCTATCAAACTGGATACTCGTACCAAAATTTGATGAACGTAGAGCAAAGGCAACGAGAAAAAGCAAAGCTAAGAAAAATTTTGAACCCATATGACTACATGGACACTTTGAGGTGCTGGTACTTTCTTTAATATAGATCGGTGTGCTTGAGATACCAATCAATGGTTTTTTGTAAACCTTGCTCTAAGCTATGCCTTGGAGTGTAGCCAAACGCTTTTTTTGCTTTGGTTATATCTGCCCATGTCTGTTCGACATCTCCAACACGTTTGGCGGTCAGAGACAGTTTAGGCTTTTTTTGCAGAACTTTCGCAATAGTATCGATAAATTCCTGCAGGCTTACCGGGGTACTATTTCCGAGGTTGTAGATCTCAAATTGATCATCAACACCAAGCGCTCCTATGAGTCCTGCAACGATATCATCGATATAGGTATAGTCACGCCTACTTGCCGTACCTCCAAAAACCGAGATTTCTTTGTGCTGATCTATTGCTTTGGTAAACAACATCGGCGCCATATCAGGTCGTCCAGAAGGGCCATAGACTGTAAAGAAGCGAAACAACTGAATTGGAAGTCCATACACACGAGCGTATGTCTTTGCAATCACTTCCATCGCTCGCTTGCTTCCAGCGTATGGTGATACTTGTGACTCAACAATGTCTTCTTCGCTAAATGGAATCTTTGTATTGTCCCCATAGACCGAGGAGCTTGAGGCCATCATCAATTTTTTTGTTTGATATTTTCGTGCCATGTCCATAATGTGTACTGTGCCTTGCACATTCACATCAACATACGCTGCAGGGTGTTCAACACTATTTCGTACTCCAGCTTTTGCTGCTAAGTGGATTACCACATCTGGATGTAGTTGTGAAAATACATCCTCCAAGTCCTGTTTTTGCAAAATATCGACTGAGAAATTGTGCTTCAAGCCCTTGTCCTCTAGTCGCGACACGTTATACTGCTTTAGCCGGATAGGATAGTACGGATCACTATTATCAAGGATAGAAACATCATGGCCTAACGCA
This sequence comes from uncultured Pseudomonadales bacterium, assembly GCA_964492495.1. Classification (GTDB taxonomy): domain Bacteria; phylum Patescibacteriota; class Microgenomatia; order UBA1400; family UBA12028; genus CAZBKJ01. Next base: position 37,626 of record CAZBKJ010000004.1, on the reverse strand, counting down.
AGAAGAGCCTCTGCAGTATGCGAACCAATAAATCCAGCTCCACCAGTAACAAGAATCGTCTGTCTCATAGAGCCAATCATACCATTATTCCCACAATATCTATTGTGATTCCTGCCTACAATGAAGTAGAGAATTTACCTGTATTACTACAAAAAGTTCAAGAAGTTCTCGCTACTATTTTAGAAAAAAAAGAAACGTACGAAATTATCTGTATTGATGATGGAAGCACAGATGATACAATTTTTTTTCTCCGAAAAATCTGCAAAAAAGACCTCAGGGTCAAGTTTCTTTCGTTCTCAAGAAACTTTGGGCACCAGGCTGCTTTGAAGGCAGGCCTTGATGCTTCTTTAGGAAACTGTGTTGTGACAATGGACGCTGATTTGCAACATCCTCCCAAACTCATTCCGACTCTCTATAAATACTGGAAACAAGGAAGTGATATTGTCTACACAGTCCGATTGAACACGGAAAAATCATCTTTTGTAAAAGATACAATCTCTCGTTTTTTCTATTCGCTTTTTCGAGTTTTGGGCGGGGTTGAACTAGAGACTGGTGCTGCAGATTTTCGACTACTTGATCGAAAAGTAGTCAATATTATCAAAACACTTCCCGAAACGGTACTTTTTTTACGTGGGATGTTTGTCTGGGTTGGCTTTTCAAAAAAAGCTATTCTCTATACCGCGGATAAACGGTTCAAAGGAACCTCGAAGTACTCACTTCGCAAAATGATACTCTTGGCACTTTCTGGGATCACCTCATTTAGTACCAGACCGCTATACATCGCGATTGTTCTTGGGCTATTCTTTTCGTTTCTCTCTGGTGTGTATGGCCTGTATGCTGTTTCGATGTTTTTATTTGTTGGAACGCTGGTACTTCCCGGTTGGGCTTCGATTATTACGAGTATCTTATTTATCGGCGGACTTCAACTCTGTATGCTTGGAATACTTGGGATGTATATTGGACATATGTATATCGAAACAAAAAAAAGACCCCTCTATATAGTTTCAAGCAC
>CAZBKJ010000004.1:18261-36604 GCA_964492495.1 uncultured Pseudomonadales bacterium | reverse complement strand
CTCTAGTGAGAATATGAACAATTCATGAACATCTTTATCCTTTGTATCTATCTGGTGTTGAGCTCAGTTGGCCTTGCTCTCCTTCGAAAAAGCTTTAGTGCTTTTGAATCATTTTCTCTTTTCCAGCTCATCCGCTCCGTTCATTTTTGGATCGGGGGATTACTGTATGGAAGTGGCTTTGTGATTTGGTTGTGGATGCTTGCAAAAAACAATCTGTCGTACATTTTTCCGGTTGCAGCGGGTGGTCTTGTGGTTGCAACGGCTACGCTTGGTGTCCTGTTCTTACACGAGCGATTGCTCCCACTGCAAGTGGTAGGGATCGTACTTATTCTTGGTGGAATATTGCTTGTTACGCTTGGGAAGAGTTGAGTTGCAAGCTGTTGTGATAGGACTTGAAGACATCATGGGGTTTTCCATCATCTACAATCTTTCCGGCAACCAGCAAAATTGAACGGTCGCAGAAACGCTCTACCGCTTTTTCATCGTGACTCACAAAAATAATGGTCGTATCTGTTGTTTTTTTAATTTCAAGTAATTTCTGCAAACACTTTTCCTGAAAAGAGATATCACCAACCGCAAGAACCTCATCGATAAGCAAAATTGGAGCATGGGTATGAATTGCCACTGAAAATCCAAGCCGCATATACATACCTGAAGAGTATCGTTTTACTGGCGTGTGAATAAACTCGCCCAGTTCGCTAAAGGCAATAATGTCATCAAGGCTTTTTTCAATTTCTTTTTTGTGCATACCTAAAATTGCAGCATTTAAGAAGATGTTTTCATATCCAGTCAGCTCATGATGAAATCCCGCACCCAACTCAATAAGTGGGGCGACTCGTCCACGTACATCGACGTTTCCGGTTGAGGGGTAGGTAACTCCTGCAATCAGCTTGAGGAGTGTAGATTTTCCTGCGCCATTTTTGCCGACGATCCCTACTGTTTCGCCTTTTGTAATCTCAAAAGAAAGATTTTCAAACACGGTATGCGGCCTCGTCCATGAGCGTCCCAAAAATAGCGAGGGTAACATATCTTTGAACGTTCGCTCTTCTTGAATGATGTAGGATTTTGTCACTTGTGAAAACTGTATGGCGTTCATAGTTTTAGGCGATATCAGCAAATACTTTCTCCAGTCGCTTGAATAGAAAAAATGCAACCATAAATAGAATCATCGATGACGCATACGACCATGCGAATGCTTGGGTTGGAAATGGAAGGCCAAAAATAACACTTCGAAATCCTTCAATAATTCCCACCATTGGATTGAAAAAATACAAAAATTGAAATCTTTCTGGAACCAATGATTGAGGGTACACGATAGGCGTCATGTACATCCACAACATCAACACTAAGTTTGCTAGATACTGCACATCTCGGTAAAACAAATTAAACGCAGATAAAAGCAATGAAATCCCTGTGGTGAGCAGTAACTGCACAAGCAGTATTGGAAAAACCAAGAGAATTGTTGGCGCGAGTGTAGTTTGAAAAATGATCGCGAAAACGATAAAAAGGATCGACGCAAATAAGAAATCAATTACCTTGGCGATAACCACTGAGTAGGGAATAATTTCTCGCGGAAACGAAACTTTGCGAATCAGTGGTGCATTCTCAACCAACGAGTTTGTGGCGATCGTAATAGATCCCTGAAACAAACTCCAAGGAAGTAATCCAGCAAGCAAAAAAATTGGATACGGTATGTTTCCAGACGGAGATGAGAAAACGAATGAGAAAACAAAGGTATAGACCAGAAGTTGAGCGAGTGGATTTACCACAACCCAGGCTCTGCCAATAAACGACTGCTTGTAGCGAGCTTTAATCTCGCGCTGGGTCAGCTGGTACAGTAAAAATTTGTACTTTCGAAACGGTAGGATGAAATCCTCGATCATGATTTCATTGTACCTTCTTTTGATCGTGAAGCAAAACAGTAGGTACTTTTGTGGCACTTTACTGATACACAAGATACTTTTCGCTCTCAAACACTACTTTTCTATCGTCACTCACTCCCAGATTGGTAGACTTTTCCCTGACGATGACATCAATGGTTTCTTTGACCCCACAATTTGTTGTACAGATCTCTACCTGCATCGGTCGAGAGTTTGCGAGCATCTCTTGCACAAGATGAGAGTTTGTTTGTACTTGAACGACACCAGTGGTTTGTCTATCAAAGAACCACAGAAGATCTTTTTCTTCCTTCGAACTGACTACCCATGGGCGCTGGAATCCAGCAAATCGACCAGTCATGAAAAAATACAGAGGGGAAACACTTCCAAAACCAAGCACAAGCAAGAGTAGTATCTGTATGTGTTTTTTTACGTTTCTGCTGTAGACATAGAAGATAAAGGGTAGAAGGAAAAACGCAGGACGCAGGAACTTATTGAGCGCAAGGTCATCAGTTGGGAATAAGAAAACGTACACTGTTACCGGGACAAGTACCAAGAACAGAAACAGAACGATAGACAGCAGTTCTACCTTACGTAGCTTCATTCGCTGGTGATTACAAAAAAGAACGAGTGAAACAAGCCATCCAATCCCGATTGATCTCCAGAAAAAACTGTCCTGTATTCTGGCATACGATAAACGAGACACTGCATCAATGGCTTTCGTTTCATCAAGATACGGAATACCAATACGGTTTTGTGGGCGAAATACCCGAAGAGTTGCTGACTCACCTGGATGTAAGCGTGTATCAGTTCCTGCTGGGGTCGTTCTGGCATCGGCAGCTTTTCTTTCAGAAACCAACCACGTTAGGCTTAGAGACACTGAAAGCAAAAAAACAATTCCAGGTATCAAAAGCTGTCGTTTGTCTGATGACTTCATCAACTTCCAGAAAGTAATAATTCCAAGAGTTCCTACATATAGTAAGAAAAATACTTGATTAATACTCACCATGGAAAAAATAGTGAGCATGAAAAACAAACTCGATGTGAGTACAGATAGTCTTTTCTGCTTTCTTTCCACAAGAAGCGCTATGAAGATAAATACAAGAAAGAAAGTAAAGGCATGCCAGGTTAGCCCTGCATACTCAAACAAAATTGGGGTAAATAGTTGCGGGTTTCGTGCTCCTGTAAAGACATTTTGTGTAAACGTATCAAGGAAAAACAAGCTTGGACCAATTACGAATGCTGTTGAAGTCAACACAAGTGACGTTGTGTACAAAAAACCAAACAGCCTGCTACAGAGATACGAGATACACGCGAGCGCGGGTAAGAACAACATGATTTTTGCAACATCAAGCGCATCTTCGCTCGACAGTGAAAAAAGAATCTTCCCTGCAAGTACCGGGAAGTACAAACCAAAGTGATAACCACGAAGCTTCGCGTCTGTCCGGTAGGGATCAAGGAAAGGGAAGCTATTTGTTTTGATAAAGTCTTCAATAATTGCATGGTGGAAGTACTCATCGTGTAACCCATTATCATAGGTAAAGCTGACCAAAAAATACGTAAGCACCAGGGTGAAAAAAAGTGTTAGGAGAATTGAAAGCCTGTGTAGTGGTATTTTTTTAGCGTGATCTCGCACCCATAGAGACCAACCCAACAAACTCGGGAGAAAAAAAACAATTGTGAAAATACGCAGACTGTTGATCGGACTCTCCGTGTCTGCCACCACAACCCAGCTTAAAAGAACATAGAAAACAATTGACAAGAACACCGAAGCAGTTGAGTAGACAAGGTCTTTTCGGATGGTACGGATCAAAAGAAACACACCTGAAAGACCAGAGAAAAGAACAAAAGACTGGATAAGTATCCAAAAAAAATGAGGAAGAAGTGTGAGATGATAGGAGAGCAAGTCCATATGATTATAGCCCGAGTGTACGATCAGCTTTCAAGTTTGACAAGTAAACAGTTCTATTCGCTTGCGGTTTTGCTCCTTAGTATTCCATTTTTTATCTTGTTTCGAAGTATTGCTCTTCAGCCTTCCCAAAGACTCTTTGACACAACTGACTACCCACTCCAAGTCTGGGTTGTTTCGTCGACACTTGAGAATTTCAAATCTGGTTTCACAAACGGATTGTTTTTTGGGAATGCTTTTTTTCCAGAAAAGTCAGCGCTTCTTTTTTCAGATCTCTTGCTTTCAGTCGCGGTTTTTGCATTGCCATTTTCGTTTCTTGTTTCAAATCCTATTGTATTGTTGAACATCGGACTACTCTGTACTTTTCTACTCACGATCGTTTCTGTCCTTTTTTTCCTGCGTCAGATTTCTACATCACGACTGATTCAGTTTGTTGGAGCGTTTTTTTTACTGTATTCTCCGTTTTTCTTTTCACAAGTTTCCCATGCACAGTTATTGAGTACCTGGCCGGTCTTTTTTGGACTTGGGCTTCTCCAGTCAAAGAAATGGAAAGTTCGCAACGCAATACTTTTTTCCGTACTGTTTTTTATCCAATTCATCTCGAGTGTGTATCTTGCAGTACTTATGCTCTCGGTCTTTGGCATCCACTCTCTGTCAAGATTGCTTTTTGAGCGTGAAAAAGGCAAAGTCAGTGTTCAAACAGGTTTTCAAGTCTTTTGTTGTGTCATTTGTATCTTGCCTATTTTGTTGTCATATCAGCAGATCCAGCACACATACAGCGTGACAAGAGATCCCGGGGAGTATGTAGACTATGCATCACAAGTCAGTGATTACTTTTTCTGGAGAAAAGATAGCCTGATCGCACAGCTTCCAGTTTTTTCTTCGTACGTAGAGCGAAATCACCATGATAGTGGTGAACCAGTCTCAATTCCCACAATCACACTACTACTACTTGCAGTCGTCGGCGTAAAAAATCACAAGAGAAAACAACTGGTTTTTTTTTGTGTCTGCCTGATTGGTATTGGTTTTATTTTTTCTCTTGGTCCTCGATTTTCTTTCAATGGAACATATATGGGGACACCACTTCCGTATGCAGTAGTTCTCAAAGTCACGAGTGCGCTTGATTTTTTCCGTGCAACGAGCCGATGGAGTTTTCTTTTGTATCTTGGGTGTGCACTGCTTGCTGTACTTGGAGTAGAAAGGCTATTCAAGAACACAACTCTTCATAGGAAAATAGTCATCACACTGCTCATGGTTCTAGCGTACACTTTTGAAACTTTTCCTGTGCGTTCTCAAGCCTTTGTGATATCGCCTCTAGATTCAACACCGATACTTACAAAACTCTGCAAGAAAGATCCACAGGTACTTCTAGAGTACCCGGTGTTTTTCTATAATGATTACTCCCGTACGAGGCTCGAGCCATCATATTCTTCACTCCTGATGGTTGACGCACTCACCCACAGGTGCAAACTGGTGAATGGTTATAGTGGGGTACTGCCACCAGATCTTTTGTTGCTTGATACAAACCTCACAGAGGCGGTAGGGCAAAACGATAGAGAGAAGTTCTTCTTTGCACTTCAACGAAAGAATATCACTGCAGTTCGGCTGCATCTGACTATACTTTCTGCTAGCGACACACAAAGACTTCTTGATTGGTTGTCATCAAACAATCAAGTACAATTGCACTACACTGACACAGAAACTGTCATTGTTACGATTTCTTCTTCTCCATGAACACAAATCCTCATGTCTCCATTATCATTTTGAACTACAACGGAAAACACTATTTGGCGGACTGTATCCGTAGCGTCCTCTCACAGAAAACAAAGAAAACGTTTGAGGTTATTGTCGTTGACAATGCATCGACAGATAACTCGCTTCAAGAGATTCAAACACAAGAAGCGTTTTCTACGATACGTACGCTTGCCCTCCCATCAAACCTTGGTTTTGCGAAGGCAAATAATAGCGCCACTGAAATAGCTTCAGGAACGTATCTAGTGTTCCTCAACAACGACACGATCGTTGACCCTCACTGGCTTGAAGAGTTGATCAAACCTCTTGAGGAAAACGACACTATTGGTCTAAGTACTCCAAAAGTTCTCCTAGCCAACTCTGATCCAGTGAAAGTGCAAAATGCAGGTATTGCGGTTTTTTCTGAAGGATTTGCCCGTGATCGAGGAGCTGTTGTTGGTTCTGGTATAGAAGACTATGAGATTGATAGTGAGTACTTTGAAAATTCCCAAGAAGTGCATGCTGCCTGTGGAGTAAGTTTGTGTATACGAAAGAAGTTGTTTGACAGACTTGGGGGATTTGATGAAGGATACTTTATGTACTATGAGGATGTTGATTTATCATTACGGGCACGGCTCCTGGGGTATGGGGTTATGTACTGTCCCAAAGCAACACTAAGACACATGCATGCAGCTAGCTCGAAGGTAGCCTCACCTTTTTTTATCAAGCACACCGAATACAGTCATCTCTATTTTGTACTGTCATTTTTCCCACTTACCACGATCGTACAAACGTTTTTCCTGCATGCACTATTTATTGTATCCGCGTTTCGCGGTATGGTACTTGGAACGGGAACAGCATCTGTGATGGGTATCAGAATTCAACTTCTGCTCAAAGCAGTACTGTATCTCCCGTTCGTCGTGTCAAAACGTTTCTTTCGAAAACAAAAATACTCATTTGCAACTCTGTATGCCACATTCTACTAAACAAAAAACAGCCGCAATTTTTGATCGATGGTTTTTTCGCATGGGTGGAGGTGAACGAATGGTAGTGGAGATGCTTGCGACTCTGCGTGATGCTGGGTATAGAACAGTACTCCTCTCTGTGGTCTTCGTTGATTTGAAACGAGCAAAAGATCAATTTGGAGTAGATTTACATGATATCTCTGTTGTGCTTGTACCTGATGTGCCTGACCATGACTTAGGTGACTACACAAAAAACACTGATGTCTTTATCAATGCCTCTTTTCTTGACTTTATTCCGTCACAAGCAAACCAATCGTATCTTCTGACGTACTTTCCAACTCCATTTGATGGGTTGAAAGAAAACATAAAACATTCTGTGATCTCAATTCTTCAAAAAGCGTTCGTATTCCCCAACAAACAGATTGGCATAAAAGGCAACGGCGTTCTTGAAAAAAACTCCGTACTCACATTGAATAAACCATTTTCAGGGGTGCTCGCGATCAAGTTTCATATTCCGACTCTAGCATTCTCAGTCATAGATTCTTTCGAGTTTTATGCTGGATCGACAAAACTTCTACCAAAAAGAAGAAGAGTATTCACTCGAACAAATATAATCGAGTTTGAGTTTGATTCAAACTGGAATACAAGAGATGTTGGTCTTCGACTTGTGATACCAGAGTCAGGGTACGCAAACGATGTAACCCTCACTGCTATTTCACTCTCAACTCTGCAGTATTTCGCGTACAGAGCGTTTGCTTTTCTGTTCCCAACCATGGAACAGCGACTGCATGGAGGAGAAACTGGAAGTAAGCGTTCGGCTCTGGAAACATACACAGACATCCTTTCGATTTCAACCTTTACGAGCACATGGATTCAGCAGTACTGGAACAAACCGTCAAAGCTGTTGTATCCACCAACGGACACAACTGCGTTTACTCCGGCAAAAAACAAGAAACAGCAAATTGTTCATATCGGAAGATTTTTTGTCGGGGCTCATAGCAAAAAACAGCTAGAGCTCGTTTCAGCGTTTCGTGATCTCATCAAAACTGGAGTCACAGGTTGGCAGCTGCATCTTGTCGGTTCTGTCGGACAAGAGTATCAGCATCAGGAGTATTTCAAGCAGGTTTTGCACGCATCAGAAGGACTGCCAATACAGTTTCATACAGATATTACTCGTAGTGAGGTACAAAAACTTCTTTCTGAATCGAGTTTGTATTGGCATGCAACTGGGCTCCATTCTTCTGGGGATCCTCTCCTTGCTGAACATTTTGGAATTAGTGTTGTCGAAGCAATGGCTTCTGGAATGGTTCCGATTGTGTACAATCAAGGAGGGCCAGTAGAGATTGTGACGAAGGAATCAGGATTCCTTTTTAACACACAGCAAGAACTATGTTCTCACACTCACAAGTTGATCAATGATGGAGAGCTTCGAGAACGTATGCAAAAAGCGGCGAGAGAAAGAAGTAGCATATTTAGTACCACAGCATTTAGAAAGACGTTCCTATCGTATGTCCAAAACAGCTAAAAGTTTTTATAGTCGGGTTTTGAAGTTTACTTCCACATACAGTATTGAGTTGCTCCTTGGTGGTATTTTTTTTCTGTTACTTTTTCGTGCACCATTTTCAACCCGCACTCTCATCCCCAACTTTGAACCATACCCCGACTCTTTTCACTATCTGATTCCTGCAATGCATTTGATCGAAGGTGAAGGGATGACAATGAATCGGGTAGGGAAGATCCTTCCAGGGGTTCCACCTCTCTATTCTCTGTGTATCGCTCCATTCTTACTTATTGTCAATGACCCTCGCATGGCATACTTTACCAATCTCTTTTTATCGATGCTGTCGTTTACTTTTTTTGCGCTCTCAATCAAAAAACTCTTCCCATCCAAGTTGATTCGATTCCTGACTCTGCTTCTTTTTGTGACGCATCCTGTGCTTACTTGGTATGTTGAGTTGGTGATGGCTGAGCACGTAACACTGATGCTCACAACGCTCGGGTTGTGGTTGGTGCTTCGATCTGGCCGGAAACTACTTCATCTCTCACAGGGCTTGCTGGCGCCGCTTTTGTATGCCTCCAAGTATGCCGCAGCTCCAGTATCATTTGCGTTTACTCTCATCTTTTTTATCAAATCGGTTCGAGAAACCAGGCGAACACGCTCCTTCACTCCTGTATTGTTTTTTTGTATCGGACTACTTGTCTCTGCAAGCATCTATCTCACGATCAATTACTCAATCAGACAAACATCTGAGCTTCATACCGTACTCAATGTAGTGACATCAAAGCTATCTCCACCCCCAACTGTTTCAACAGAGAGTGGCGAACCACAACCACCAACAGATCCATTTTTTGGCCCACGATACATCAAACATAATCTGACTGCATACGGCAATTATCTTCTTGGACATCAACTGACTATTTTGTGGAGGAATGAACAGCTGCTTGCAGCGCCTTTTGTCTTGCTTGGAACACTAGGATGGCTCCTCGCGTTTGCCAGCCGTCACAAATTGTTTGCAACGACAATCATCCTTCAGGTTGTGTCTACACTCGCGTTCCTCAGTATTTTTTATGTTGTTGACGGAAGGTATGTGTATCACTTCATACCACTCTCGATTCTTGGTGTTGGATTCTCTCTACAGTTTTTCTACTCACTGTGTAAAAAACCACAGCACACGGCGATCGTGTCACTACTTATTCTTCTCCTCATTGGTTTCTATTCAATAACGAATGCGAAAGATTTGAAGTTTCGATTTTCACTTAATCTTCGCCACAGCGAGACGCCATGGTATTACCTGGCAGCCAAAGAAGTAGATTCTTATCTTGCGGCAAACGGCTCGTATGATAAAACTCCAGTCATTATCTCGCCTATGCCACCATTTTTGTTTGATTTCTATGCAAAAGAAAAAATGCTTCTTCTGCCACTGCATCGCTATCAAGAATTTCGAAACGCAACAACTCAAACTTGGGGAGACTATGACTTTTCGGATCTTCATGGTGTGTACAAAAATTTTCTTGAAGATGGACATCCTGTATTTTTAACTCACTACGGAGTTGGAAATGAAGGCTACCTCCAACAGGAGTTTGAAAGTGTAAAAACAGAGTTTAATGGGGAACTTGTATTTGAGGGCTGTCACAATCTCTGTAATATCTACAAGCTTCGAATTTCAAAGTAATTATTGAGTCCCAGTTCAAAGTAGTGATGCGTGAGGGTGACCTGTTTTTTTACTCTTTTTCCGGCAAGTTTGGCAGCTTTTTCAATGGATTCCTTCGTGGGATATCGTTTGTGCTCTTCAATCTCACGAGTAGAAATGATTCCTAGATTGTATGAGAAAAACTCTAAAGGAACTTTCGATAAAGGAGATGGGGTTGTGCCGATAATCATTCCACCTGGTTTTAACAAACGAAGCGCAGATTCAAGTAAAACACTTGCATCATCCACATGTTCAAGTACCGCAAGCATGACAATGATATCTGCTTTTTTAGGGAGCTTCACTTCCTCAAACTTGGATCTGATAACTTTCGCATGCCCAATCAAATCGTGATGTTCTTCGTGAATCAGTGGATCAATTCCCACATAGTGCAAACGATGTGCATATTGTGAAAACTGCACATTCATGTACTTCTTGTACAAAATATCTTGGCCACATCCATAGTCAACGACAGTAACAGAGCCAGTATTTTTTTGAAGGTATGACAAAATACTGGGGGTGATTTCACGAAACCTGAATAGTCGTGCCCATTTTTCCAGGAATGGTTCATTCTTCAAAGAGATTAAAGAAGGTAATTTGAGCCAGTGCTTTAATCCCATCGATGGCTCCGATTTTTTTCCCTTCTTCGTATGTGCGACCTTGGTAGCTGATACCGACTTCATAGATTTTAATTCCTTTTATCTTTGCTATACGAGCTGTAAGTTCAGGCTCTATTCCAAAACGATTCGATGTGAGCTTTGGCACAAGCACATCAATTGTTGCTTTTGAGAATGCTTTGTACCCACACTCCATGTCCGTTAAGTTTAGGTTTGTCAGCAGATTGGAGTAAAACGTAAGAATATGATTTGCACATTGATGTGTAAAGTAGATCACACGGCGAGCATCACTTCCACGAAACCGTGTTCCATAGACAACATCCGCTTTAAACAGCAAAAATGGTTCAATCATTTTTGGAAAATCAGCAGGTGAATACTCTGTATCCGCATCCTGAATGAGGATAATATCTCCAGTTGCTTTTGCAAATCCTGTGCGAAGGGCAGCACCTTTTCCTTTGTTTTTCTCATGTGAGAAGAGCTTGATGTTTTTGATCTTTTGAAGAACAGCTTTTGTACCATCGGTGGACGCATCATCCACAACAATGATTTCTTTTCGAAGTCCCAGCGTATCCGCGTTCCGCACGCTTTCTATCAGGATGTCGATTGTCTGTTCTTCGTTAAAAACGGGAATCACAATAGAGATGGTTTGAGGCTTTCCGTTTGTTACTACTCGTTTTGCGGTTGAATTTTTTACTGTTGCCATAGAAATGGTTGTATTGCCTTTAGGCTTTTGTTTTGAAGTATTCATATGTTTCTTGTAATCCTTTGTCAAGATCTACAAGTGGTTCCCAGGAGAGCAATTCTTTTGCTTTGCTGATATCAGGACAGCGTTGTTTTGGATCATCTTCACGGGAAGGAACAGTGGCAAGGGGGCTATGGGACTGTGTCAGAGAAAGTAGTTTGTTTGCGAGCGTTCTCATGGAGATTTCTACAGGGTTGCCGATATTGACTGTTTCTCCTCTGGCTTTGTCTTCCTCCATCAAACGCAACACTCCCGAAACTAGATCCGATACATAGCAAAATGACCGCGTTTGTTCTCCATCGCCATGTAGTGTGATAGGAGCATTGTGCAAAATACTTTTGATAAAATCAGGGATTACTCGACCATCGTGAAGATCCATTCGGGGTCCGTAGGTATTAAAAATTCGCACGACACGAGTATCAATAGCAAAACTTCTCGTGTGAACCGCACAAATCGCTTCACCCAATCTTTTGCTTTCATCGTACATACTTCGAGGGCCATTGGGGTTGACGTTACCAAAGTAGGATTCTTTTTGCGGATGCTCTAGTGGATCACCATACACTTCAGATGTGCTCGTATACAAGAAACGAGCTTTTGGATTGTGAGCCAGCATCCACTGCAGCAGATTATGCGTACCTATCGAATTTACCATGTATGTTTCCACTGGATGTTTTTGGTACCCATCAGGAGAGGCAGGGGAAGCTAGGTGAAAGATACAGTTGATAGTTGATAGTTCATCGTTGATAGTTTGTAAATACATTTCAGGGGAATCAATCACATCGGCTTGTATAAAAGTAAAGTTAGGATTACTTTCTAGATGAGAAATATTTTTCTTGTTTCCGGTGATGAAGTTATCAATACCGATTACCTTCGCTTCAAGTGAGAGCAAACGATCGACAAGATGAGAGCCGATAAAACCGGCCGCTCCTGTAACAAGAACTGTTTTACCTTGATAGAATGACATGGGGAAATGATAACATAAGATATGAAGTTTTTAGGAAAACATCGATTTTTTCTTCTCTTAGCAATCGCACTTCTACTCCGACTTCCACTTTTGTCTCAATCTTTCTGGCTTGATGAAGCAGCGCAAGGACTTGAAAGCATCAGGTCACTGTCACAACAACACAATATCGCTTTTGATTTTCAGCCACCACTTTTTCATTACATCGTGCATTTTTTTACGTACGTTTCAAGTACAGAGTGGTGGCTTCGACTTCCAAGTCTCATTGCGGGTATTGGGTCTGTCGCGATCTTGTACATGATTCTTGAAAAAAAATATGGACAATCGAGCGCGTTTGTTGGTGCAGTACTACTTGCCACGTCACCTTTTCATGTGTTTTATAGCCAGGAGCTCCGACCGTACTCTCTGGCATGTTTCTTCGCACTCCTCTCGTGGTGGACACTTCTGTCACACGATGACAAAGCAGAGTGGAAAACCTCAAATAAAATTCTCTTCACCGTCTCCACCACACTTGGTTTGTACACAATGTATCTCTACCCATTTCATGTCCTATCCCAACTGTTGTTTGTGTTTGTACAGCAGAAAAAGAGACTGCGTGATTTTTGTGTGTCACTTTTTATTTCTGCACTGTTTTTTCTCCCATGGCTTCCAATGTTCTTTTCACAACTACAGGTGGGTACAAGCTTGACTAGTGAACTTCCTGGCTGGTCACAAGCGGTCGGAACACCACAACTCAAAGGGCTACTGCTCATCCCTGCAAAGCTGATTGTCGGGCAAGTACCTTTTCGGGGAGATCCCGTTTTTCTTTTCCTCACAATTTGTATGCTTGCTGGAATCGCATTTGTGAGTGTGGGAACACTTACAGAGAAAAAGCATCGAGTCTTTTGGTACTGGAGTGTGATTCCGTTTGTCGTGGCTTGGGTCGTTTCATTTGTGATCCCAATCATTCAGCCAAAACGTATACTTTTTGTTCTCCCCGGAGTCTATGCACTCCTTGGATCTCAACTGCACAAAGGCAAGTTTGTGAACGTTGTTTTGACCCTACTCATCCTTTTTCAACTACTGTGTCTGTATCGCTACTACACAGAGCCCAAACTACAACGAGAAAACTGGAAAGAAGTGATACACATCATTGAGTCCTCATGTGAAGTTCAAGAATGTGCAACCTATTCTGCATTTGCGCAACCATTTGCTCCTTGGCAGTGGTATACATCGGGAAAAGTAGCTGGAGAGTCTACGGGTAAACAAATCATTTATTCTGTTGCTGATGTAGATGGTATAGCAGCACCAACAAAGTCAAAACTCTTTGTCTTTGAATACTTACAAGACTTGACTGATCCAAATCGCGCTCTTCTGCAATGGATTGAGAGTTTTGGGTACAGTCTAACCGAGACAATTGACGGGAAAAATGTGGGGTTTGTCAGAGTCTATACAAAACAGTAGAATGAATGGCATGGACACACCACTCAAACTCGGAATCGATATAACTCCCATACTCTATAACCGAGGAGTTTCCAGATATACAACAAATATCGTCAAAGCACTTTGTGAGCTTGATGCGCCTCCACAAATGCACCTCTTTGGTTCGTCATTTCGCTCAAATCGATTTCTTGGTACGCTTTCAAATCAGCTGGCCAAAGAAGCCCATATCACCTCAAAACCGACTATCTTAGCGTTCCCACCAACGTTTCTAAAGACCATGTGGTATTCCGCTTCAAGACTTCATATTGAAAGTTTGATGACGAAAGTTGATGTCTTTCATGCCTGGGAGGAACTCATCCCTCCAAGCTACAAGACTCCGATTGTCGCTACCGTCCATGACCTCGCCGCATTTAAGTTTGAACAAATCGCACATCCAAAAACAAAAGAGAAACACAGCCTAGCGCTTAAGCGACTTCTTGAGAAAAAGGCACATGTCATTGCCGTGAGTCAGCAAACAAAACGAGATCTCATGGAATTGTTCTCATTCTCACAGGATCATGTTCATGTGGTTCCTGAAGCGGTGCCACAAGAAATTCTCGTTGATACAAAAAAAATACTGAAAAAAGATGACATGAAGAGACTTGGAGTAGTACGCCCATACTTCTTGTTTGTGGGTGTCAACGAGCCAAGGAAAAATCTGTCTCGAGTAATTGAAGCCTGGAGAAAGTTTAGTGCCGACTATGATCTGGTTCTGGTTGGATCAGCTGGCCTTGATGCCATCAAACCGGAACAGGGACTGCACATCATGCGAGGAATTGGCATGGTGGAACTGGCATCTCTGTATACCCATGCAGAACTACTCTTGTTTCCATCGCTCTATGAAGGTTTTGGCCTTCCAATTCTTGAAGCATTTACGTATGGATGTCCAGTTGTTACCAGTAGTACTTCAGGAATGTCAGAGACCGCTGCAGATGCTGGGTTTCTGGTCAACCCAACGGAAGTTGAGTCAATTCAGGCAGGAGTGACTGATGCCCTGAAAAAAGGGAAGCTTCCACCAATGCAAGCAAAGATGAAAAAGAGACTACAAGCTTTTAGCTGGAAAAAAAGTGCAAAGATGACAATGGATGTCTACAAGAAAGCAAAGAATAGCTAAGTGAAAAATTGAGACATTAATCCTCTGAAGCCCAATCAAAGAATTTATCGACTGCCAACGCATTTGTCAGCAAGGAAATTGATCCTTCTGTTGAAAACAATGTGTAATTTGCGCCACTAAGAATTACTGTATCTTGTAGTGCCTCTTCTAGTTTTTCAACGGTCTCAAAACCAAACTCCCAAGGAGTAATACCTTCTTCAGTAAATAAACCTTCAACCGATGCAATATATTCTGACATATGTTTTTATTTTAGCATTCTCGTCAATCTACCAAACTATTCCTTTTTGAGAACACCCAATATTTCTTTTTGAAATTGATCTGAAGATATGAGGAGGTACTCTGTCCCAAGTTGTACAAGAATCCAGTTTTTTTGATCTATATTCTTCTCAATCAGTTTTTCTCGTTGTAAGCGTCCTTCTAGTTTTGTAAGGTCTGTTCCACCAAAATTAGACGCCTCTAATTTACTTTGAGAGAAAACCTCTTGTAGTGATCCTCTAAATCGTTCACTCATAGAATTTTCATTCTAGCAGTTTCGTCAACTCGTCAATTTCTTGTTTTCGCATTACAATAGAACAATGGCAGACAGTTTTTCCATTGGTATCAACGCATATGAAGCAAATGTTCCCAAACGAGTGGGAAGTAATTTGTATGCATTTGAGCTACTCCATGAGCTCGAGATTCAAACCAGACCACAAGAATCACAAGGTGTTCTACCAACATCTCAAACACCGATATCGTGGACGATTTATTTGCCATCACCACCGCTTCTTGATTTGCCTCAACCACGACCTGGATGGGAGTACAGAGTTATCCCCCCAAAAAGCCTGTGGACGCAGTGGCGATTGCCACTTGAACTTCATCTCACGAAAACAAAACATGATGTGTTTGTCAGTCTTGGACATTTTGCACCTCGGTTTTGTCCGTTTCCAAGCGTTGTGTGTATTCTCGATCTCGCTTTCTTGCAGTTTCCTCAATTTTTCCTCAAAAAAGATCTCTATAAGCTTCGTGCATGGACAAAGTATAGTGTCAAAAACGCGAAGTATATCTTCACGATCTCAGAGCGTACAAAACTTGATGTAGAAAAGGCATACGGAGTCCTACCAGAGCAGATTGGAATCGTGCATCCAGGAATTTCCTCGAAGCAAAATCCTACTCAAGACGAGGATCCGTTTGGGTCTGAAAAAGATAAAGTTCTTTCCAAGTATGCACTCACAAAAGAAAAGTATATTGTCTCGATTGGAACGGTTCAGCCTCGAAAAAATATTCTTAGTGCAATCAAAGCTTTTGAGAAAATAAATCCTACCTTTCAGGATGCGTACTCTCTTGTTTTGATCGGGAAATATGGATGGTTAGCTGATGAAGTCCAACAAGCTGTTGACAGAAGTCCGCAAAAAGAGCGGATCATCTGTACTGGGTTTGTGACTGATGCGGTCAAAAATATTCTGCTGAAAAATAGCAGCTTTAGTTTTCTGGTCGGATACTATGAAGGCTTTGGAATCCCTGCTGTGGAGAGCCTCTCGTATGGAATTTTGCCGGTTGTGGCAAACGCAGGAAGTCTTCCTGAAGTAGTCGGGGAGTATGGAGTGCTCGTTGATCCATACTCAATTGACTCCATCGCAAGCGGATTTACGAAGGCAATTCAGAATCCTCCAACGCAGCTACGACGGCGACAAATGATGGAGTGGGCTGCACAATTTTCTTGGAAAACCAGTAGTGCGAAAATGATTGAAATCCTTTTGGATAAATTCAAAGGAAAACAGTGATAATTTTAGGTATTGATCCCGGTTATCAGCGTTGTGGATGGGGAGTTTTAGAAAAGGGTATAAACACATCCTTCGTTGCCTGTGGGTTGATCGAGATCAAAACGAATACATCTGCCGATATCGTCAGTGACGCAGTGATGCGTCTATCGCAGTTACAATCACAACTCCAAGCAGTCCTTGTGACCCATACCCCGGACATTGTCGCGATTGAAAGTATTTTTTTCTCAAACAATGCAAAGACTGTGATCGGGGTTGCACAAGCACGAGGAGTGATCCTCGCGTCAATTGGAAGCATTCCACAGACACCAAGAGTCATGGAGTACACGCCAAACCAAATAAAATCAGCGGTAACAGGCAGTGGAAGTGCAGATAAAAAGTCCGTTGAGAAGATGATGCGACTACAACTTGCTGGTATTCCCGAAAACACGATCGATGACACGATCGATGCACTTGCGATTGCCTACACAGCCAGCTTTGAAAAAGATTACTCCTAACACCTACCTGCGAGCCCTGATTGTTCGTTTGGCGTCTGGGACTCTAAATTTGCTTGTGTCGACTGCAAACAGTCGATAGGTGTTGTTGCCTTTTCTTTTTTTGAGATCTTGGAGGGTTTCATCAGACCCTAGGGATACCAATTTCTCATTGAGTAAGCTACTTTCGCTTGCAAAAGTTATAAGCACAATGAGGGCGTAGTGATCTGGATACAAGCTATTTGCAATTTCTCGCAAAATAGCGATTTCAAACATCAGAAAGTGAGTGTGTATGACTTCTTTAGTAAGTAGATTTCCCTGGGTGTCATACTTGATCTTTCCTTCGTCATCGGTGAGCAGTTGAGTTTGACGAACCAAACGGGTTCCTGAAGTGATTTCTGTTCTCGTGTCTTTTCTTGACATATATCTCTCCTCAATCTTGGTGTACAAGACTTTCTCTTTGCGACTATCTGCGCTATAGTGTCTTTCATGATTGGGTATTTATCGGGAAAACTACTTGTGACTCCATATTCTACATTGCTTGTCTGCGGTGGAGTAGGATACAGCCTGCATATCCCTAAAAGTAGTCTCCAAAACATATCATCAAATGATCCCGTTGAAGTGTTTGTGTATTCACATATAAAAGAAGATGCCTTTGACCTTTATGGATTTCTCACTGAAGCAGAGAAGCAACTATTCTTAAAACTCATCAGTGTGGATGGCATAGGCCCAAAAACCGCGCTTGGAATCATGGATCGCGGGGTGGAAAGCATCATTCGTGCTGTCAGGTCTGCCGATGTGTCATTTTTCTCCTCTGTGCCACGCGTCGGGAAGAAAAGTGCGCAAAAAATCATCATTGAACTCAAAAACAAACTTGGTGGATCAGAAGATCTTGACTTAACTGAGCCAACAGGAAAAGGGGCAGAGATCATTGAAGCCTTGGTGTCTCTAGGGTTCCCAGAAAGCCAGTCGCACAAAGTACTCAAGACTCTTGATCTAGAAACACTCAAAATTGAAGATGCCGTGAAAAAAGCAATACAGGAGCTGACGAAGAAACCAGTAGATCAGTAGACCAAGGGATCAGGTACGAGGTTCAAGGTGTCAGAGGTCAGAGACAAGGCGAGTTTGTCGTTGATCGTTGGTCGTTGATCGAAAGATAGCTAGAACAAGACACAAGGTTTCAGGTACTAGGTACGAGTAGATAGCAGGAAAGAGATAGTAGATACGAAAGGGATCCTTCGACAAGCTCAGGATGACAAACGGGAGATTGCAGGGACGAGGTTTCAGAGGCAAGGGGCAAGGTACAAGGAGATAGCGGAGAAAATGACCAATGCTCAATACCCAATAGAGGACAGAGGCAGGAGGCAAGGGGTCAGGGCTTCTCGACTTCTGCTAGCTAGGCTAGCCTGCGCTCGAAGAATAAAAAGAAAGGTGCCTCATCGTTTGAAGAATACAATGGGAATTAGATAGTAGTGAAACACAACAATGAAAACAGATAAATCCGCTCCAGCAGGTGAAGATGAACAACTATTTACAAACCTTCGT
>CAZBKJ010000004.1:0-18251 GCA_964492495.1 uncultured Pseudomonadales bacterium | reverse complement strand
CGTGCGCAGGCTTGGGAAGAGTTTCTTGGGCAGGATTCTGTCAAAGACGCACTATCCATTGCTATACAGGCAGCCAAAGAACGTAAGGAAGCAATGGATCACGTCTTGTTGTATGGTCCACCTGGTCTTGGGAAAACAACTCTAGCGCATCTCATTGCCAAACAAATGGACGCCAATATCCGCTTTACCAGTGCCACCGCGATTACAAAAGTGGGAGACTTGGCGGCTATTTTAACCAACCTACAACCAAATGACATTTTATTTGTCGACGAAATTCACCGTCTCAATAAAAGTGTGGAAGAAGCGCTCTATCCTTCGATGGAAGACTTTGTCTTTGATGTCGTCATTGGGAAAGGGCCAGCAGCAAGAACGCTTCGGCTTGATCTTCCTCGCTTTACGCTTGTCGGAGCAACCACTCGATTTGGGATGCTTTCTGGTCCCTTTCGCGACCGCTTTGGCATGGTGCATCGTGTCAGTTATTATGAAGTGAAGCGTTTAAGTGACATTGTCATGAACGCAGCACAAAAACTACAGTTCTCACTCTCAATAGATGCAGCAGATGAGATCGCAAGAAGAGCACGAGGAACACCACGCATCGCACTCAAGCTTCTCAAACGCGTCCGAGACTTTGCGCAGATTAAACTCCAAGGGGTTGTTGATGGGAAGACAGTGCATCAGGCTCTAGATCTCATGTCGGTTGATCACATGGGACTTGATGACTCGGATCGAAGATTTTTAACGCTCATCATAGAAAAACATAATGGTGGCCCACTGGGAGTTGATACCATTGCAGCAACACTTTCTGAAGACGCCGGAACCATAGAAGAAGTCTATGAACCGTATCTCATGCAAATTGGATTTGTGCAACGAACACCGAGAGGGCGTGTGATCACAGAGAAAGCATATACACACTTAGGAATTTCTTGGAAAGAAACCTAACGACAAAGAACATTTTTTCGATCAAGATAACAGATAATACAATGTTTGTAGCTTGAACGTATCTGCTTTCATCATTTCTAAAGTGTTCATTGCAACTGTAATAGTATGTATGAGATTTACATTCATTTCGATTTCAGTTCTATCCTCTTCTGAAAGAAAATTTTTAAGTTGGCCTTGAATGATTTCCCAGATGTATACAATAAACTGGCAATCCTTTTCTGCTTCCGTTTTTGAAACTCCTGAGCCTTCTGTTTTGATTCAAAATGCCTTCCGTCTGAAAGACCTCGTTGGTCAGGGTATTCTGTAAGCTGTTCTATTTGGAGAGAAAACCGAATAGCATTTTGTACTCTCAGCATCCTTTTATTTATTAAATCTAGAAGAGCTTCAAATTGCATTCCTGCTGGAAAATCACGTACAAGATCAAGAAGGTCAAATTCAAAATCTAGCACTTTATCACGAATCAAATCTTCAAAAGACATCGCTCCTTCAGGTCTTCTTTGGCCGTCAAAGGCAATGCCGAATGTATAAGAATTGAATCGGTGAGAGGATTGTTCCATATACCGAGATCCTACATTTCTCTGCGTCGCTATGCAACCCAATATCCTTGCACAAAAAGGATGGTGTTTACGATAAGCAGTATTCCTGATACTCCAAAGAATAAAACTCTAAAGAGTTTACTTTTCTCTGCTTGGAGTGCAATCAAGATATAGATAGAAACACACGGAAGTAAGAATCTGCCCATACTCAAAAAAGATCCAGAGAGTGTAGGAAACAAAAAAGAAACGATACAAAAAAAAGTAAGCCCAAGCGATACTTTTTTGCTCGCAAACACAATTGCAATCAGTCCAAATGTCCCTGCCAGAAATTCTAAAAGTGACGTGACGAACCGCACATCGAATGGACTTGTGAAGAGAATCTTTATTCCTCTCCATACCACTTGCGGGTATACCACGAGACTTGTACTTCTTCCGGCTCCAAACGATGATTGAACATGGAAAAAATGCAGTGGATCACCAAAGTGAATCTGTAGATACAGCATGTAGGCAAGAAGACCTGTTACCCCCGCAACAATAAATGCGATATTTTTTAGTTCTTTTTGTATGAAAGAAAGCAAGGTTTTCTTTCGCATCAGTTGACTCCAGACCAAACTCCACTGTGTGAACGTATGGACAAAAAACCTGGATCCCCGACTTCCATGTTGCTTTTTGGGCAACTTGGCATCGAGGATGACAGAAGTTTGAGAAATATATGAAACGAATAGCTCAATAAGCAATGCTGGAACAATAAAGACCCCAACAATGCGTGTTGCACTCAAAAGAGCGGCAGATATTCCTGCAGCCCACCAGAGTTTTTTGTCTGCAAACCAGAAACACAAAACTAATAGCAGTAAAAACAGCGATTCTGTATAGACCGACGCCAGAAATACTGACCAGGGAGACAGAAGAATTGCAGCGAGGAAAAACCAGGCAGTTTTTCTTGAATATCTCTTTGCGATCAGATCAAAACTCACCAGTAAGAATCCAAAAAATGAAAAGTTGCTGAGAAGTAGTCCAATGCCCAAAAGGTTTACGAAAGGAAAAAGAAGAGACACTCCACGAATCAGGACAAATGGATACAACGGAAAGAACGCCTGGATAAAATCAGTTTGTAGGTAGCCTTCTTTTGCAATTGTCAGATAATGCACCCCATCAAAGTTTGCGAAGCTATAGAGCCATCTCGGGAGATGAAAACTTGGTAAGAGTGAAAATGCATACGGGAAAGACGGTGCATAGACGATAAACTGATCAGCAACAAAAGAAACTGCAAATAACCCAATTCTCCATAAGAGAAAAACAGAAAGAATTCGAAGAAACAGTGACGAAAAACCAGCTGGAAGTGAGTGCTTGTTGAAAACCTTCATGTAGTACAATGATACTACGTATCAATTCCCTAAAAGGAGTACATATGTCAAAATCAAACGAAGCGCTAGGTTTTGGTCAGATTTGGGACATGAATGGAAACACCGGACCGGCTGTTGATTCAGAAATATCAAGTAGTGTGGATCAGGATACAAAAGCAGGAATTGCAGAGATTACAAGACTTATTCTTGCGATAGACCCAGAAACAAATGTGTCAAATGCTAACTATGACAGTTTAGTTAACATGTATTTAAGTCTAACGAAATAAGAAAATGCAATCAAATACCGGACGATACTCTTTACCAGAAAAAATCATAAACAGACTTTCTACGATCTGGCTTGAACTTGTCACTGGGTTTTTGTGGTGGGGAGTGGGGTATGTTCCATTTCATCACATTCGCAGATTCTTTTACCGATTGTTTGGAATGAAAATCGGATCAGGATCTACCATCCACATGATGGCTCGTATCTATGATCCTTCGTATATACGGATCGGTGATGACACCATCATTGGTGAACGAGTCAGCCTTGATGGTCGCAAACAAATGGTGAACTCAAAAGGAGGACTAGAGATCGGAAATCACGTCGATATTGCCTCCGAAGTCATGATCTGGACAAGCCAGCACGATCTTACAAGCCCGACATGGGGTGCGATCGAAGAAAAAGTCGTAATTGATGACTACGTCTTTATCGGCCCTCGTTCTATCATTCTTCCAGGTGTGCATATCGGGCGAGGTGCGGTAGTCGCTGCTGGAGCCGTGGTAACAAAAGATGTGGCTTCTTTAGATATTGTTGCTGGAATTCCAGCAAAACCAATTGCGAAAAGACCTGTGACCCAGCTTACCTACAAGCTTGGACGAGCGAGGTGGTTTCAGTAAGAACAGTTCATAGTTCATAGTTTAAAGTTGATAGCTTTCCCAACTACTTACATCAGTGACCGATGCCATACGGATATTTTCAGCATGATCTGGTATACTCCTTTTTTCGCCTAAAGGAGAACATATGTCTTTCACAATAGATTGCTTGAGAAAAAATGCGGAGCTCAGTAGAGACCAAAGAGAACGCATAGATAGTTTGAATCTTATTGGTCGAAAATTTCCTGACATAGATTCTTTGGAGCTAGTACTTATGGTGAAAGACCTTAGCCTCGACATAAATGAAGGCAAATCTCCCTTTGATTTGACGGCATCAGCCCAGGAATACAAAATTACCATGGCTGGTATCGTAATTGCCTATATTGCAGCGAGAAATACTGTGTAGTTTTTTCCCACTTGTTTTCCTAAAATCCCTCAAGATACAATAGTAGTTGGTTTTCCCCGATTTGTTTTCGGACTCAAAGAAACCTCAGTCTGCTACAAAAAAGCTGACTAGAGAATTTTGTATGGCAAAAAATATTGCATTATCAGTACGCGACCTCACCAAGACTTTTCAAGCAAAGTCATTGTTTCCGTGGGGAAAAAAGGAAAAACCGTTCACGGCTGTGGATCACATTTCCTTTGATCTTGAACTTGGAGGAATCCTCGGACTTTTAGGGCCAAACGGGGCAGGAAAGACGACCACTATTCAAATGCTGTTGTCTGTTCTTTCTCCCTCCAGTGGAAAAGTTGAGTACTTTGGAAAAGATTTGTTTACACATCGAAGTGAAGTACTCAAAGATGTGGCTTTTGCGAGTACATACATCAACCTTCCTTGGCGACTCACGGTGTATGAAAACTTAGACGTCTATGGACGACTGTACGGGTTGTCTGCAAGTGATCGAAAAAGTCGCATTGAAAAATTCTTGAAATTTTTTGGGGTTTGGGAAATGAGAGATAGAGAACGAAGTATGTTGTCTGCCGGCCAATCAACAAGGCTTATGCTTGCCAAAGCATTCCTGGCTCATCCAAAAGTGGTTTTGCTTGATGAACCGACTGCGTCACTTGATCCTGATATCGCCCATGAAGTTCGAGATTTTGTGATCGCACAACGAAAAGAATACGGCGTATCTGTGCTGTTTACCTCACACAACATGGAGGAGGTAGCAACCGTCTGTGACCGAGTGATGTTTATGCGCAAAGGAAAAATAGTTGCTGATGACACACCAGCAAATCTTGCCAAAAGCATCCGAAAAACAAAAGTCGAACTCGTTGTGGGGAATGCGATCAAACAGACTGTCGAGTATGCCAAGAAAAACAAATTTGTCTTTGTTACTGAAGATGATCACATTGCGATTGAAGTCGATGAACATGAGATTGCAAGTTTCTTGCAAGGAATCGCCAAAGCAAAAATTGAATACACGCAAATATCTATTAATAAACCGACGCTTGAAGATTATTTTCTTCAGGTACTGCACGAGAAAGTATGAACCCACAACGAATTCAAGCTGTTATCGTTCGCCATATCTATGCCTATAAGCGCAATTTTGATCGCTTGACGGATAGTTTTTACTGGCCTCTCATGGATATTTTTATCTGGGGACTGACAAGTCAGTGGATCCAAAATTCCCAAACTGGAGTTTCGCACGTCGTGATGTCACTTTTGACCGGGCTTATTTTCTGGCAGATTATCTGGCGAGGAAACTACGAAATCTCTGTGAACTTGCTTGAGGAGTTTTGGAATCAGAACCTCGTGAATATGTTTTCAACTCCTCTTAAGCTCTCCGAATGGATTGTGTCAGTTATTATTTTGTCGGTGATTAAAATGTTTATTACCATCAGCGTCTGTGTGGTCGCAGTGTATTTCTTGTATGCCACAAATATTTTTACCCTTGGGTGGTATCTCATTCCGTTTGTTGCATCACTCTTGATGTCTGGATGGATTATGGGTTTCTTGGGATCTTCCGTCATCATTTACTACGGACAGAAAGTACAGACAGTAGCGTGGACAATGGGATTTTTGTTCGCTCCGTTTTCCGCAGTCTACTATCCCTTGAATCAGTTGCCCGAGTGGGTGCAAAAAATCTCTCTCTGGCTTCCTACGACATATATTTTTGAAGGGATGCGAGCAGTCATTCAGACAGGGACACTCGATCTAAGTTACCTAGTAAAAAGTTTTGTGTTGAATATCATCTATCTCATCGGATCACTATTTCTCTTTTCTTTTATGTTTGAAAAGAGCAGAAACAAAGGGCTTGCGAGACTGGAGTAGAAGAGATGTCAGGGGCAAGGGGCAAGGGTTCAGAGGCAAGGGGTCAGAGGGGAGAGGTAAGAGGTCAGGGCTTCTCGACTGCGGCTAGCTGAGCTAGCCTGCGCTCGAAGAATACAAAGAAAGGCGTCTCATCGCTCGAAGAATAAGAACGATGTACAATGATCAGTACACTATGACATTGTCGATTATCATCGTCTCGTACAATACCAAAGAACTCACGATCCAGGCAATTGATAGCGTCCTGCAGTCAACACTTCAAGACAAAGAAATTATCGTTGTTGATAATAATTCCACAGATGGAAGTGTAGAAGCTTTGAAAAAAAAGTTTGGCAAAAAGATCACACTCATTGAAAGAAAGGATAATGGAGGATTTTCAAAAGCCAATAACGATGGAATCAAGATCGCTACAGGCGAATATATTTTGCTCTTAAACTCCGATACGATTGTTCCACAAGATGCTTTGAAGAAAATGACACAGTTTCTTGATGAAAATCCATCGTATGGTGTTATTTCTTCTCGACTACTCAATGCCGACGGATCATATCAACCCCAGGGCGGTGCACTCCCAAATCTTCTCAACATCAAAGCATGGTGGCTGTGGCCTCTCCCAGGTCAAATCCCGTTCGTGGATGCGTATCAGAACGCAACAAATCTGAGTGAATCATCAGAAGCGATTGTTGCTCGCGGATGGGTGGGTGGAACCGCAATGATGATACGTACAGAAGTAATAGAAAAAGTAGGATTACTTGATGAACATATTTTTATGTACGCAGAAGATATTGAATTGTGTTTTCGGGTAAGGCAAGCTCATTTTGAGATCGGAATCCACACTAGAAGTGAGATCACGCATATCGGCAGTGCGAGTGGATCAAGCAAAAATGCAAAACTAGGAGAGATACGAGGTCTCCTGTATTTTTTTAAGATTCACAAACCATCGTGGCAACTCCCACTACTCAAACTGATCATTTTCTCTGGGGCTCTACTTCGATGCATACTTTTTGGTATACTGAGAGGCAGTAGCGATGCAAGATCCTTGTATAGCTCAATCCTAGAGATAAGCATGAAGTGATACATAGAAGAGAGGGATCAGGGCGAAGGACGAGAAGAGACAAGAGGTCAGGTTTCAGAGGCAAGGTATCAGGAGATAGCAGAAACGGAAACAGGAAAGATAGCTGGATTCCCATATTCATGGGAATGACAAAACGGGAAAGCGGAGATAAGAGGTCAGGGAAATACAAGTTTATAGATGATAGTTGATAGGACGATAGCAAGAAAAAGACAGAAATGAAAGAATACGATACTGTATGAAAATACTATCTTCAGCTACACAACAATCACCAATCAAGACATTTATCTCATGGATTCGTGATAACTGGTTTTTGCTTTTGTGTTTGAGCTTACTTATCTTTATTTCGTTTTACCCAAAGATCCCACTCGCTGACTTACTCCCTGGGTATATCGTGCGACTTCGACTTGAAGATATTTTCTTGCTTGGTGTCACGATAGTATTTGGTGTTCAGTTACTGCGAAAAAAAGCAACACTATCTACACCCATCACTTGGTTTGTGATTGCCTACTGTGTTATCGGTGTGCTCTCGATGCTCTCAGCGCTCTTTGTCGTCAAGACTGTTCCAGTGGAAGGGTTACATATCGCGAAGATGTTTTTACACTTTGCACGGCGGTTAGAGTATTTCTCACTCTTCTTTTTGTTTTATAACGCGATCCAGCAGCGACGTCATATCCGTATGGTGCTGATTGGACTGCTCTTTGTTCTGGTAGGAATTTCCTTGTACGGCTTTGGACAAAAGTATCTGTACTGGCCAGTGTACTCAACCATGAATCGAGAGTTCTCCAAAGGAATGCGACTAGTTCTGACTGAACACGCCCGTGTCCCATCTACTTTTGGTGGTCACTATGACATGTCTGCGTTTGTCATGTTTTTGTTAACCTTTGTGCTGTCACTTTTCTTTTTCTCAAAAAAGAAAGTTGAGAAAGCAATCCTACTTATTATTTTTGCGATGGGTTTTTGGCTACTGATCCTTGGATCCTCACGTTCATCGTTTTTGTCGTACCTACTTGCTGTGGGAATTCTCATTCTACTTGTCGGGGTGTATAAGCGGTCTCTTAAATGGACAATTGGACGAGGATTTGTCGTCTTTGCGGTAAGTATGGGAATCATGGTGACGCTTGGTGATCTCTCTTCTCGTTTTTCACAACTTGGGATCGTCAAGCAGATCAATCAGCAGTTTCAATCAATCGTACGTCCCTTAAAGGAACGCCCTTCAAACTCAATTGCAGTTGACCCCTTGGATAAAACTGATCAGCGACCCGTACCTGTTGCTACTCCGGTGGTCATTTCAACTGCCACGGAAAGTGCGACTGCAACAGGCTCAGGTGTTGCTGTTACACCTGTAGAACTTCCGCCTGACGTCTATAAGGATATTCCGGATGTGAAGACCGTGACCACAACCGAGAATGGTGTAACTGTCACAAGAGTTGTCGAAGTTCCACGAGAATTTTCTGAGTGCACGTTTATCTACGGCCTCTCAGCGTGTATTCGCTTTGAAACCCTCTGGCCACGTGCGATGAATGGATTTATCCGAAATCCTCTTGTCGGCTCTGGGCCATCAACACTGACAAAAGAGTTTCGGGGTGACTTCACGGAAGCTGAAAGCACTGACAATGACTTCCTTCGTACTGCAGGAGAAATGGGACTTCTTGGAGTGATCGCCTTTTACGGACCAATTGCGTTATTTATGATTAGAGCTTTGAAAAAGGTCGATGAACATCGCTCGTTACTCATTACCAGTATCAGCTTTGGAATCATTGCAGGGTCACTGGGTATGCTTTTTAACGCACTCTATATTGATGTGTTTGCAGCATCCAAGGTTGCGTTCCTGTTCTGGAGTATGCTTGGAATTGGATTTGCAGCGCTTCACCTTGGTGAAAAATCCACTGAGAAAATATTTGTTGGCAACTCTCAGTCAGTTTCAGGTGCAACAAATTCACAACGAAAAAAATAGTGTGTCGTTTGCAAGCACCGGACAGTTCACTATGGTACATTTCAAAAAAACGTTGCTTCTTATCGTTCTTATTAGTTTCGTCCTGCGACTGTATAAAATCCACACCCCACTCGCTGATTGGCATAGCTTTCGTCAGGCGGATACCGCCTCAGTGACCAGAGAATACGTCAAGCATGGTATAGATCTACTGCGCCCTCGCTATCACGATATTTCCAATATACAGTCAGGAATCAATACCGGTGGACAAGACAATGTAGAAGGTTGGCGAATGGTTGAGTTTCCACTCGTCAATGCAATCATCGCATCGGTACTCATTCTCTTTCCATCTTTTGATCTCGTGATTGTCTCTCGCTTGTTTTCAATTCTTGCTTCACTTGGAACCCTGATTGCGATCGCATACATCGGAAAAGAATTGTATGACAAAAATGTCGGACTCGTCGCGGGAGCGATATTTGGGATCTTACCGTTTTCCGTTTTTTATTCCAGAAGTATACTTCCCGAGCCATTTTTGTTGTGTGCGATTTCAACTTCGTTGCTCTTTTTTCTGTACTATCAGCAAAACCACAGAAAAAATCTAGTCTCGCTTTTTGTGTCCATGGGCTTGTTTGCAATCGCACTACTGCTAAAACCAATGGCAATCTTTTTTATCCCTGCATTTCTTGGAATCACACTTTGGAAAAGAAAACTCCATGGGCTCTTTGATCTGAGGCTTATTATTGTAAGCGTCTTATCTATTTTGCCGTTGCTGTGGTGGAGAGAGTGGATCAAGCAGTATCCAACCGGAATTCCCTGGAGTGATTGGCTCTATAACTTGGATGGAATACGACTTCGTCCCGCATGGTGGAGATGGTTGTTCTGGGAGAGGCTCACAAAACTCTGGTTAGGGTTTGGGGGAACCGTTTTTTTTGGCGTATCAATTCTTTCAGTCATGTACGGACTCAAATCTGGAATAAAAGACTTTCTTTTTTCCAGACACATTGTCCTGACGCTCTGGGGAATAGGGATGTTTATCTACATGATCATTTTTGCGACAGGCAATGTCCGGCATGATTACTATCAAATCATGCTTTTACCTTTTGTTTGTCTTGTTGTCGGGCGTGGGATTGTGTTGCTGTTGCAACAACAATCAAAAATTCAAAATTCAAAATTCAAATCGTTGGGAAACCTATATCTAGCTGCCTTAGCTCTATTGATCTTCGTATCACTGTATTTCTCTTGGCAATATGTGAAAGGGTACTACTCCATTAATCATTGGGAGATTATAGAAGCTGGAAAGCGAGCAGATTCACTGCTTCCAGCAGAGGCAAAAGTAATTGCTCCGTATAATGGAGATACTGCATTTTTATTTCAGACAAACCGAACAGGTTGGCCAATTGGATTTGATATCGATACAAAAATCAACAATGGTGCACAATACTATGTCAGCGTGAACTATGATGATGAAGCAAGAAGACTTGAAACAATCTATGAAACGGTTGAAAAAACGGACAACTATATTATTTTGAATCTTACAAAAAAACTATGAATATTTTAATGATCACTCCGTACCTACCATACCCTCTGGTTTCGGGTGGTCAAATCCGAACATACAACTTGCTAAAAAATTTGCACACCAAGCACAACATAACGCTTCTGTCATATATCAGAAAGGATGAAGAGCGTCATCATATAGCCAAACTCAAACCGTACTGCAAAAAAATCCAAGTGTTTAAGCGAGGACCCGTATGGAGTTTGAAAAATATTTTTTCGTCGCAATTTTCATTTAATCCACTACTCGTTACCATGTATCGCAATGACGATCTGCGAACAGCAATTGAACACGAACTTTCCAATGGTGAGTATGATTTGCTCCATGTTGAAACATTTTATGTGATGCCAAATATCCCAAAAACACTTCTGCCTATTATTTTGATTGTGCAGACAATTGAGCACCTTGGGTACAAAGAATTTACCAGAAGACTTGGAACAGCTTTCTTGAAGCCATTTTTTTACTGGGATGTACAGAAAATAAAGTATTGGGAAGAACACTACTGGAAGCAGGCAACACGTCTGATTGCGATGAGTGAAGAAGACAAAAGCTATATGCGCCGTCGTGTGCCGAATGTTGGAGATATCAGTGTGGTCGCAAATGGGGTAGATATTCCTTTTTTTAAGGAAGTCCAAAAAGAGCTGACAGGAGAATTTATTGTACTTTTTGTGGGAACCTTTAAGTGGTTGCCAAATGTGGAGGCGGTAACGTACTTGGTGGAAAAACTCTGGAAAAAAATCCATGAGAAAATTCCAAATGCTAAACTCTGGATTGTTGGAAACTCACCTACAGAAACCATTGAAAGCTACGCAACAAATGACCCAAGTATTATCGTCAAAGGCAGAGTGCATGACATTCGAGATGCATACAAGCGGGCAAATGTATTGCTTGCTCCGGTATGGAGTGGCAAAGGAACTCGCTACAAAGTACTTGAAGCAATGGCAACAGGAACACCTATTGTTGCAACTCAACTTGCCGTTGAAGGATTGGACATTGAACACGAAGTACATGCCCTTGTTGGCAACACTGCAAAAGATCTCATCGAAAATACCATTAAAATTCATAATGACGAGAAGCTTGCAGAGAAATTGGCAACCAATGGGAGAAAACTTGTGGAACAAAGTTATGACTGGAAGTCGATTTCTGAAAAACTGGATGAAATTTATAATCAAGTGGGGGAGTAGATAGCAGGGGCAAGGTTCAAGGTTTCAGGTGCAAGGGACAAGATTTCAGAGGCAAGATGCAAGAACACCAGTAGATTAGTGAGACTAGTGGGATTAGTGGATGAGAACAAATAAACGATAGCAGGTACAAGGTTTCAGGTTTCAGATTTCAGGAGATAGCAGGAGACAATGTGCAATGCTCAATAACCAGTGCTTCTCCACTCCATGTCGTCTCATCGACGACTTGGGTAGTCGAAGAATAATAAGAAAATGCAAAGAAAAACTATGGCGAAGTTGACAATCATTATCCTCAATTTTAATACCAAAGATCTCACACTCCGTGCGATACAAAGTTGTCTTGCACTCGCGTACAAAGAGATCTCTGTTGTGGTTGTGGATAATGCATCGAGTGACGGATCTGTACAAGCTTTTGAGATTCTTGAAAAAAAAGAATCACGTCTTCAGGTCATTTCACTTTCTGAAAACAATGGGTTTGCTGCTGGGAATAACGTGGCTCTCAAAAACGCTACATCTGACTATGTGATGCTTCTCAATAGCGACGCGTATTTTCCAGAGAATAGTGACATTGAAACCGTCCTCAACTTCTTGGATCAGTCACGAGACATTGGAGTACTCACCCCATTTGTAAAACTCACTAGCGGCAGCATTGATCCCGCATGTCATCGAGGATTTCCAACCCCTTGGAGGGCATTTACCTACTACGCAGGACTTGAAAAAATAGGAATTCTCAAAAGGCTTTTTGGTGGATACCACCAAACATGGAAAGATCTGAATGTAACGCATGAAATTGATGCATGTAGTGGTGCAGCCATGATTGTTCGTACATCAGCGATGGAAAACATCGGCTTCTTGGATGAACAATTTTTTATGTATGGGGAGGATCTTGATTGGTGTTTCCGATTTCAAAAGCTTCACTGGAAAATTGTTTTCTACCCGACACTTTCGGTCATTCATGACAAACATACATCGGGACTCAAAAAAGAGGATACAAGTCAGAGTCCAGAGTCAAGATCTCAGAGGCAAGATGATAGCGAACTGATACGAAAGCGAACAAAGAATGCATTTTATGATGCAATGAAGTTGTTTTATAAAAAGCATGACATGGGTTCAGCCTGGTCAGAACAGTTTGTGTTGCTTGGAATTTGGATTATTTCGAAACTAAAATAAAATAAAGGAACATATCTATGTCAACGTACGCAGAACTCACTCACCTAATACGAATTGAAGGTATTCGTATTTACGATAATGATTTGGCTGATTGGTACGACCAATTTATACGAACAACATACCCTCAAACATTACTTTTACCCCTGAAAGAAGCTGTAGAACATGGAGAAGCCGTGAAGGCAATTCTTACATTAGAGCGGGACAGAAAAATACTTTCACAGGCTTCAGCTACAATATTAGCTGAATCTCTAAGTGCATTATCTGAGACTCACGCTCGCGCTGTTATTCGGACAATGATCAGAGTTTTTCGAACATAATTACCTAACCGCAGATGTCTCACAAAATAAAAACAACCATTGGAATTGATTGTCGCCTGAGTGGCAGTAGCCATGCTGGTATAGGCAGATACATTGAAGAGCTTGTGCTAGAGCTCGTCAAAGATCAAACGATCAACTGGGTGTTATTCTTCTTTGAAGAAAATCAGATACCGACTCTCCCAAAAGCTGACAACATCACAACTATCATTGCTCCCATCAGACACTATAGCGTGGCAGAACAGCTGTACATGCCTGGATTTTTTGCAAACGCACACTTAGATCTTTTACATGTACCTCATTACAATGTACCTATTTTGTATCGTGGGAAACTAGTCATTACTATTCATGATCTGCTCTGGCACTATCAAAACAATGCAAGCGCCACAACGCTTTCTCCCATCACCCACTTCCTAAAGTATCAGGCGTATCGATTTGTGGTATCGAAGGCAATCGCAACTGCACAGACGATTTTTGTACCGGCAAAGACAATCAAACAATCGATTGGTGAACTGTACCCCGATACTTCAAACGGAAAGATAGTTGTGACGTATGAAGGAATTTCAACAAACTGGAAACAAGGGGAAAGGGAAAAGGGAAAAGGGTTATCCAATAAGAAGAAAATTCTTTTTTACACTGGGTCACTGTATCCTCATAAAAATGTGATGCTCGTAGTACAGGCACTCAAAGACTTACCGGACTACGAACTGTACATCTCATCATCGCGAACCATATTTGTCGATCAATTCATGCAGGAGGTAGAGAAACTTGGACTTGGAGATCGTGTGCATCATCTTGGTAGGCTTTCTGACAAAGATGTTCTCTCGTGGTATGAAAAAAGTTTTGCGCTCGTTCAACCGTCACTTTCTGAAGGTTTTGGGCTCACAGGAATTGAAGCAATGGCAGCTGGACTTCCGTTACTGGCAAGTGATATTCCAATTTTTAAGGAAATTTATCAAGACGCGTTTATCCCCTTTGATCCCCAAAGTACAAAGAGTTTTATCACTGCAGTACATACACTTGAAAAAGAGAATAGAACAACACTGATGGCTACAGGAACAAAAGTAGCATCTACATATTCTTGGAAAAGAATGGCAGAAGAAACACTTCGTGAGTACAAAAAAGTACTCTAATTTCTTTCGCACTGGAACTATCACATGGATGCACATTCACAGGGGAATGACAAAAAATGACACAACCTAGAATAGCCATCGTCTATGACAGACTCAATAAGTTTGGGGGAGCCGAACAAGTTTTACTTGCACTTCGCAGTGCATTTCCAGAGGCTGTTCTCTTCACGTCTGTTCATGAGAAAACCCAAACTCCCTGGCTTGGAAATTGGGAGGTGAGAACTTCTTTTTTGCAACACATTCCTTTTGCCAAAAATCACCATGAGTGGTTCGGATGGCTTATGCCGCTTGTTTTTGAATCGCTTGATCTTTCTTCATTTGATGTTGTTATCAGTGTGACAAGTGAGGCTGCAAAGGGTGTACTGACCACACCTCATCAACTACACATTTGCTACTGCCTGACTCCGACACGCTATCTGTGGAGCCACACCCATGAGTATGGAAATGGAATCTTTGGGTGGATGAAAAAATATGTGTTTTCAAAACTTCGACAGTGGGATTTTATTGCAAGTACAAGACCCGACTTTTTCATCCCTATTTCAAAACATGTTGAAAAGAGAATTTCAAAGTTCTACAGAAGAGAATGTGCACCAGTTATCTACCCACCAGTACAGGTTACCCATTCAAAAAATCAGCATAAAGAAAAAGTTGTATCGAACACCCCTGATACCTTGTCCCTTGCCCCTGACCCCTATTTTCTCGTTGTTTCTCGACTTGTTCCATACAAAAAAATTGAGATTGCGATTGAAGCTTGTATGCGCTCTAGTAAACAACTGATCGTTGTTGGAACAGGATCCGATATGGCAAGATTGCAGCAGGTGGCTGCGAACACCCAGTACGTATCTTTTGTAGGGTTTGTCAGCGACACCGAGCTATCAACGCTGTATACACATGCAACAGCGCTCTTGTGTCCACAAGAGGAGGATTTTGGCATCGTAAGCCTAGAAGCGCAAAGTTATGGACTTCCAGTCATTTCGTATAGAAATAGTGGGGTTGCAGAGACCATTCACGAAAACAGAACCGGCCTCTTATTTTCAGCGCAAACCGCAGAGTCTCTTGAGAAAACTATGCATGAATTTGAAAAAAAAGACTGGGACAAGGAAACCATCAAAAAATCAGTTGAATCGTTTGCAACACAACGCTTTGTTCGTGAGTTTCAACAGGTCGTAGTAAGGCAGAAAACATCCTGAGTGTTCCCAAAAAGCCTCAATAGTATAGAATAAGGGACATATTACTTTGTAGGGACGTATTATCCTTTTGGAGGTTTGACTATGCAATCTTTCGAACATGTCTTCGTTGTCATCTTGGCAGGCGGAGGCGGGACACGACTGTGGCCAAAAAGTAGAGAGAAAACGCCAAAGCAGTTTTTGCGTCTCTATACGGAACAATCATTGATGCAAGATACATACAAGCGTGCACGCTTTTTTGCAGATCCTGATCACATCCTCATTGTGAGCAACAAAAACTACCTTGATGAGGTCAGAGCTGAACTTCCTGAAATTCCAGAAAAAAATATCATTGGAGAGCCAGCAAAAAGAGAGACCGCTCCAGCAATGCTTCTTGGCGCACTCATTGCTTTCAAGCGAGATCCTCAAGCGGTGATCATTAACTTAGCGAGCGATCATATTGCCACCAACGAAGATGAGTTTAGACATGTTTTGCAAACCGCTGTAGAAGTAGCGAGTGAAGGCAAGAACATTGTGACTGTTGGAATTACACCAACATTTCCACACTCTGGACTTGGATATATCAAGATTGGACAAGAAGAACGAAAAGCCAACAATTTACCAATCTATCATGTCGATAGTTTTACAGAAAAGCCGACGACGGAAACTGCACAAGCATTTATTGAGACCGGCAAGTACTTTTGGAATGCGTGTAACTACGTGTGGAGTGCACAATCTCTTTTGACCGCGTTTGAAAAGTACAATCCAGAAATTCTTCAGACAATGCAACCAATTTCAGAGGTCGTTGATACAGACCGATTCATGGAAGTAGCTACAGTTGCCTACGAAAAAGTTGAAAAGGTTGCGATTGACTATGCAATTTCTGAAAAAGCCGATAATCTTGTCCTGATCCCTGGAGACTTTGGTTGGAATGATATAGGAGACTGGAAAGTGGTCTACGATCTTCGAGCAAAAAGTACAGAAGGCAACGTGATTTTGTGTGAAAATGACACAGGAGAAGTCGTCTGTCATGATTCAAACAACAACCTTGTCCACACGCATGATAGACTTATTGCACTGGTGGGAATGCAAGATACTGTTGTTGTTGATACCGGTGAAATTCTGCTCGTCATGCCACGAGAAAAATCACAAGACGTGAAAAAAATCGTTGAAAAGATTAAAGCAGAAAATCCGAAGTATCTCTAAAGAGACACTTGCACCACGTTCACACAACGAGTGTACGAAACGCTTTTTTCATTTTTTTACCTATGATCACTTACGCCGAACAAAAAAGAATTCTCGATCTTGTTGCGGCACTGTCGCTGATACTTCTTTTTTTTCCTATCTGGATTCTGATTCCTATCTTGATCAAACTTGATTCAAGTGGTCCAGTCATTTTCACACACAAGCGAGTAGGGAAGAATGGAAAGCCTATCTATATCTACAAGTTTCGCTCGATGGTCGAAGATGCAGACGATCGACTTCACAGAAAAGATCCAGAGCTTCTCAAGAAATTTAAGGAAGCTGACTGGAAGCTTGATATGAAGGATGATCCTCGAATTACAAAACTAGGCAGAGTGCTTCGATCGTTAACCATCGATGAGTTTCCACAATTGTTCAATGTCCTCAAAGGTGAAATGAGCATTGTGGGACCACGTGCGTACCTTGCCAATGAGCTTGCCGAACAGCAAGAAAAGTATCCAGAAACAAAAAAACTCATCGCAGATATCTTGTCGGTAAAGCCTGGGATAACCGGACCTTGGCAGACATCAGGGCGTAATGAAGTACCATTTAATGTCAGAGCCCAGATGGATGCTGGCTACGCTAGACAACACAGCATTTTACGTGATATCCTTATCCTTCTCAAAACGCCACAGGCTATGATTTCAAAGTGGTAATTTCTCTTTGAATTCTATACACTTATTTTCACCCACACTATGGATCAAACACAACAAGCCACCACTGCATCTGTCCCAGCAAAAGAAGCAAGCTTTCAGTCTGCATTTGCAGCACACGCAAACACAAGTCCCAAGGTAAATCCAGGGTCGCGAAAGAAAATGCTCAAAATTTTTGGTGCTGTTGGGGGAGTTCTTCTTATTATCGCCATCATCTGCGCACTAGTAGGTTTTACGATGTATCAAAAAGCCATGGCAATTAAAGGCCAGGTGGATGATCTCCAAATAACGGGACGAGAAGCATACGACGCAATCAAAACCCAAAATCTTCCGCTTGCCAAAGAAAAACTCGTCAGCGTCACTGAAAAAACGAAAAAGATCGAAGATAGTATCAAGGAATTTGCGTGGACAAAAAACCTTCCAATTGCTGGTGGATACTACAGGGATAGTGAACACGGATTTACCGCCGCGTTTGCTGGACTTTCAGCAGCACAAAGAGCAGTAACCGAAATTGAACCATACGCAGATGTGCTTGGATTTGAAGGACAAGGTTCTTTTACTGGCGGATCCGCAGAGGAGCGCATTGGAACACTCCTGCAAACCCTCACCAAGGTGTCGCCTGCATTTGATGCAATTTCAGCTGATCTCAAAATTGTTACGGATGAACTTTCTCAGATCGATGAATCAAAGTATCCAGAAACCATTCAGGGAAAACCTTTGCGAACAAGTCTTACACAAGCGAAATCAGTTTCAAAAGAGGCATACACCTTTTTGTCCGAAAATAGACAAGCTGTCGAACTTCTCCCATCCGCAGCAGGCGCAGAGCAACGACGCAAATACCTAGTGATCTTTCAAAACTCAGGAGAACTGCGACCAACGGG
>CAZBKJ010000003.1:0-54422 GCA_964492495.1 uncultured Pseudomonadales bacterium | reverse complement strand
GTTTCAGAGCGGATTTGAAGAAACTTGTGGACGAGGTTCATATAGTTGTGCAATTGAGAATGTCTATCATAAAGTTGCAGGGAAGAAACTGGTAATTACTGGAGACTGGGGAATTGCAACAAACCTCCTCTTTTTCTCTGATGGCAAGCTACAAATTGATGAATTAAGT
This sequence comes from uncultured Pseudomonadales bacterium, assembly GCA_964492495.1. Classification (GTDB taxonomy): domain Bacteria; phylum Patescibacteriota; class Microgenomatia; order UBA1400; family UBA12028; genus CAZBKJ01. The sequence continues at coordinate 54,253 of CAZBKJ010000003.1, read as the reverse complement.
TTTGATGCACAGGCTGGAAACGTATCAGAAGTGAAAAACAGGCTTCAAAAGGGACAAACTGTATGTGCAGATGTCGTTCTTCGACCAGAGGATCAAACCATGCTTTCTACAGCGAGACAAGAAATTTTGGAAAACATGCCACAAGGGAGTTTCCCCACCCCGATTATCGATAGATTGGGAAATGTTCGCTTTGAAGTCTATTCCTTGTGTCCATAATTCTTCACGCCCGTTTTAGCGAAACTGTGTATCTACGATGTAATACTCCACACACTCGGTATCTTTTTTTTCATTGAGGAAAAAAGAAATGCACGGCAATTTCTCATTCAGTTTCTCAAGCGGCATAAAAATGTCCGTTCCCTCAGTGGAGGATTTTTGGAGGCTAAGAAGCAAAGACGTGTGAAAAGGATCAAAGAACACATCCGCTGGCGTTTGATGAACTCGAAGGAATAGCTTGGGATGCAGATTTGACTGTCTGATATACACACCGATTGCATGAATTGTTTCCAAATCATTAGTGGAAGTGGATTCAATAATGACATTTTTATCTGGTGGGTATGTAGAGGCGAGGAGTATTCGTTCTACCCCTTCACTATATCTTCTCGTCATAGAAGTATAGGTAGACACATCGGTCTGTAGTGATCGGATTTGTTGGGTTTTTACGAAGTAGAAGAAAGCGAAGAAGCAGATCAGCGCGTATGAAAGCTGAAGGTATGTTTTTCTTTGAGAAAAGATTTTTCTTCCAAGTAAGAACACTCGACAAGCTACAATCAGCATGAAAAAAGAAAAAAGTATCCCAGGAAAATCATACCGAGTTTGTGTAGGCCATTTTCCGACATAGAAGACAAATTGACTAATAAACAAGCTTTCTGCAAATAGGAGGACAAAAAATACAGAAATCCAGAGCTTTTTTCTTGAGTGATCAGAAAAAAGAAAGAAAATAAATGAAGTGACAACGAACGCAATCAAGACAAGTGAGGTTTTTAGCATGACTGTCGTCTTTACGAGTTCTACCCGGCTCTGTGCCCCCAATGAGTTTCCATACACGTCACTGCCATAGGTTTTTGCAATATCAGTGATTCCAACTACAGTTCCTATGGTTGTAAGACCAATAAGAAAAAAAGCAATGAGCGCTGTTTGCGTGAGTCTTCGCTTGCCAATAGTCACGATGAACAGAAAAACAATCGGAACCACAAATACGATCATGTTTTCTTTTGAAAACACAGTTATGCATGTACCAAGAGCCACGTATCTCCACCAGTTTTTTTCTATTGTTCTCTCATGAAGTAGGCTTACGTACAGTGGGAAGAATCCGACGCCTGTGATTGTTGCACCAAGAACAGCATATATTTCAGCAGGCCCTAGTCTCCCGACAATATCTGCCCAGAATCCTTGTGTGAAGAATGTTAGCGTAAGGAGAAAGGATAATACGAATCCCAGTACTGGAGTGCAGAAATACCATGTGAGCGCGAATGTGCATCCAAATATGAGTATACGAAAGCTATACCACAGAGTTAGATTGTCACCCCACAAAAGCGTTTCCAATACTCGAAGGAACGAGTATGCAGGATGGAATCGCCTGGTTCCAGATAGATCACGTGTCCATAGTTGCCAGGCGTCATGGAGTGTAATTCTCTGCGCGCCTTTTAAAAAAACCATGATCTCGTGATCATCGATTGGTGACCACTTCGCATACTGTAAATTGGAAAACAGTGTCGCAGAGAGAAACAGGCTGATAGAAAGAATCCAAAAAAAGCGACGCTGCAGTATTTTTGCAAACATCCTCTCTCTATACCACACGAGTCGAAGTTTGGTCAAAACTATGATACAAAGGAATTACATTATATCCTCTGTACGAAAGACCTTTTATGTGTGGAATTTGTGGCAAATACTCGAGTCAGAAGGTGCCAAAAAAAGCCGATCTTAGCAGGATGAATCAGGCAATACACCATCGAGGCCCAGATGACGCCGGTGTAGAAATCATCGGGAATGTCGGACTCGCACAGCAAAGGCTCGCAATCATTGATCTCTCCCCCAAAGGACATCAACCAATGAGTTATGCCAACGGACGGTTTTGGATTACGTTTAATGGAGAAATCTACAACTTCCAAGAGCTTAAAGAACGACTTGAACGAAAAAAGTACCGATTTACTTCTTCCTCTGATACTGAAGTGATGCTTGCGATGTATCAGGAGTATGGAACAAAGTGTGTGGAGTATTTTAACGGCATGTTTGCATTTGTTATCTATGACAAAAAAGAAGATGTCCTGTTTGCAGCCAGAGACAGACTAGGAAAAAAACCCTTCAAGTATTTTTTTGATGGAAAGACATTTGCTTTTGCATCAGAGATCAAAGCTCTCTTCACACAAAATGAGATTCCAAAGGAGATTGATAACGACGCCATCGCTTCATACATCTATTGGGGATTTGTGCCTTCTCCAAAAACTGGCTTCAAAAACATCTTCAAACTTCCTCCGGCATCATTTCTGCTGCTTCACAATGGTTCACTCACAATTCAGTCGTATTGGTCTGTGAAGATGCAACCAAATCTTGATCGAAGTATTCATGAAACGAAAAAAGAACTCCGCTCGCTGTTAGATTCTGCGGTCTCTTTACGAATGATTAGTGACGTACCTATCGGAGCCTTTTTATCAGGTGGTGTTGATTCGTGTATCGTGACAGGAATAATGAGTCGGGCGTCAGCTCGTCCTATTCGCACGTTTACGGTCGGTTCTCCTAGTTGGGGAATGGATGAGAGACAAGATGCGAAAATTTCAAGTGAGTTTCACCACACAAAACATACACAGTTAGAGATTCATCCCAAAGTTGGAGATGAACTCCTTGGAAAAATTGTCAGAGCGTACGATGAGCCATTTGGAGACTCATCTGCTATTCCGTCGTACTACGTAAGCCAGCTAGCCCGAAAACACGTGACAGTCGCATTAAACGGCGATGGAGGCGATGAAAATTTTTTCGGATACAGCAACTATACGACGCTTCAGTTTATTTCACGTCTTGCGTGGTTGAAGCTTCCTGCTTCACTTATCTATCAGCTTGTGTCTCCATTTGCTTCAACACTTTTGCCAAACCAACTGTATCAGCGAATACTGCGAGTATCTCACCTTATGTCCGGTGATCCGCTTTCAACGTACCCTTTGTATGCCAGAGGATACACCAATGGTATACAGATGAACGATATGTGGAAGGATCACAGCAACACAATCCAAAAAGAAATGCAAAAACATCTTCCTTCAAACGGTCGTGATCCAGTGAGTTCGGTACTTTCAATGGATCTGCAGACAGTTTTACCAGATGGACTGATGACCAAGATCGACATTGCCAGTATGCAGTGGGCACTTGAAGGACGATCTCCCTTGCTTGACTACCGATTGGTTGAGTTTGCAGCCACAATTCCATTGTCGCTTAAACAAAAGCATGGAGAAACCAAATGGATTCTCAAAGAAGCCTGTACTGATCTCATTCCAGAACACATTCGAATGCTTCCCAAACGAGGATTCGTTTTACCAGTCAATGAATGGATGAAAACGACACTAAAAAAACAGTTTGATCGTGTGTTCACCGATTCATCACACCAGCTCTTCACTGTGCTCGATTTTGCGACAATCCAAAAGATGTATACCTATCACCAGGATGGGGTGAGTGACTACTCAGCTCAACTCTGGAAATTCTTTATGCTGGCAAAATGGTACGACGAGTTCTTTTAACGCCTGACAGGGAAACTTCCTGGTTGTAGATACGCTTCAAATGAATGTGTTTTCTTTCCTTGAAAATTTTCTCTTTTTTTCAAGAGTACATTCTTTTTTTCCTGGGATTCTCGTAAGAGTTTTATATACCCTCCAATTTCTCCACTAACAGCAAACTCAACAAAGATGCGCAATTGACCGACAAACACGTGCAAGACGTATTTTTCAAGCATTTTTCGATCCCAGGCTATAAGTATTGTCCAAAAAAGATTTCGAGCATACAAATACCTCGATCTGCTAGAGCCTCTCCCAAATGAAACAGAGCCCAAGTGCTGTGCAGAGAGCAAGGGACTCACATCAATTTTCCAGCCTCTTGAGAGTAACCGCAACGATAGCTCAACATCTTCCGCATAGCTCCAAAAAATCTCTTCAAAACAAAACCCATCTTGAGAAATGATATCTTCTACTGCTACACGCTTGAGTAACATGCACGCACCATTCACGACCACCTTGCCACTGTCTCGCATCGACTGAAACGCGAGACCGCTTTGAAAGTATCGTATTCCATTATTCTCAACTCGTCCCTTTTGGGTATCCATATAGAGTACTGGCTGAATAAGTGCAAGTTTCAAGTCGTGTTGTAAACGTAACAACTCGTATGGCAACTGCGCAACAAACTGCCCATCAAAAAACACATCACTGTTGAGCAAACAACAGACATCTGCAGTTGTCTTTTTTTGAAAAATTGAGACGGCACTATTGCATCCACCTGAATATCCCTTATTCTCAACCTGCCTGTCACAGTGAACCCCATATTTTTTTGCTATCTTTGCAAGACTTGTTGGTGATGCATTATCAATCAACCAAATATCTTGGGGGGAAAAAAGAGTCGTGAGATTTTTCAAACACGCATCTACAATTTCTTCCTGTCCGTAGGCAATCACAAAAAAACACACACTTGGGCGTTTCTTTTTCATAGACTGGAGATTTTCTGTATTGTTGGTACGGCAAAACGAACGCACATAATCTGTCGCTGACCCTGGACAGCAATGCAGCTATCGGCTGGAGCAAATTGATATTTTTCTCTCAGTCCAGCAAAGACTTCAGCTTCAACTGGAGTTGTTGCATTTGAAACAACAACTATTCCTTTGTCTTTTGCCAGCGCTATAAAGGGATAGATGTACCCTTCGTCCACACGTAGGCGGACAACACGAATATTATTTTGTCGCAGTAGAGCGATTGTTTCTGTATACGGTGTATACCAGTATGGTCGTGACAAAAACAGTTGCTGGTCAGTTCTACCATACAAAACGGATTCAGGCGGAGAAAAGCCCGTTGGCGCATAGGATGAAATATATGGGAATATATGTTCGTACGAGATGAGAGGCCTTGATGTATTGGCAAGAAGGACAACAAATGCAGATGAGACTGAGAGTGCAACAATTATTTTCCAGATGTATTGTGAAAAAGGAATGACGAGCGCAACCACTGGCAAGAAAATCACCATGAGAGATATGTGTTGTCGGACATGATATTCCTGCCAAAGCAATACAACGGAGAAAACTACAAACGAAAGGACAGAAGCATAAAAAAGAACTGCTAGCTCTTTCTTTCCTTTCCTCTTCCATACAAAAGCTGTCGCAGTGAGGATCAATACAACCTGAATAGGAGCAGGAGCTATGTCTTCTTGAGGGATTGGAAACGACAAATGTTCAAACTTCTGCTCAAACCATGCATATCGCCTATCTGAAAATGATGTTCCAAGAGAAATGAACACAGGCTCGACGATACGATCAATTTGAGGAGCAAAGACAAGAAATGGCACATTCATCACAATATTTCTATAGACATTCAAAATGGCACCACCAATCGTATACTCAGTGACTGTAAAGGGTATTTTCCCTCCTTCTATTTTGTAACTATCCCCAAGATATGAGTCAAAGAGCCGTTTGTTTTGAAGCACCATCGGAAGCAGGAGTGAAACCAGACACAGAATTCCAGCACTTCCAAACAAAACGCTCTTCACTTTCTCTTTGCTGTGATAAAAAGACCACACAACAATGATAAAAGGAATGATCGCATAGATATACATGGTCGCTTTGGTAAGAATCCCTAAGCCAACAGCAAGACAGAGAAAAATGAGAGTATGTGACTTCGCTTGATACCTGTAGCGCAGTGCAAAAAGAACTGTCAAAAGCGACCACACAGTGACCAGTAGGTCTGCTTGCGTACTACTTGCTTCAAGCACGACGATGGGAATCGCAAGAAATAAAAGTTGTGCAATCTTTCTCTGGGTAGGCGTTGCCGATAGTGAATCCGCAAGCCTTCCTACCAAAAAGAAACACAAGACAAACGAAATCCATTGTCCAAAAAACAAGAGTGTATCGGCGTCTAGAGTACTATAGAGAACTGCATTGAGCATGCTTGGGAATGGACCCATGAAGTCATGTGAAGTATAGACTTGATCTTGCAGTACTGTTCTATCGGCCATCCAGTACATCGCACGAGCAATATGGTAGTTATGAGCATCTGTCGTCGTTGGCCGAGACAAAAACCCTTGAAAGAATGTGAGTAGAGCGAAAATTCCAAAGACACACAGTGTGATGTGACGGCGAAATGAAATGGATGAGTACTTTACTTTGGGGAACTTCGAGTAGATAAAACCCATCCAAAAAAAACAAAGGATGACAGCGACCATCGAAAGGTACACTTGAGAGAATGCGTTGAAAAATGAAAGCACATACGAGCTTCCAACTACAAAGAGTCCTGAGAAGAGCACGACTATTTCTAGGGTAAGTTTATTGAAGTGCTTTTGCATACACGATAAGTAGGTTTTGTAGTGAGTCTGTATCACTCCAGAGATGGTTTGGCTTTTTTGTTTTTGTACGCTCTAGTATTCGCTTCACCATTGTACTGTCCTTTTTGCTATCAAACGTCAGCTCTTCTAGATTTGCTTGTATGCTTTGTTCATACATGTTCTTTTTCCCCACAAGGATTGGTAGAGAGGCTCCGTACGCCTCATAGACCGGGTATCCGAAACCTTCGTAGACGCTAGGGTGAATAAACCCAGAAGCATGGTGGTACAAGGACTGCAGCATTTCAAAGGAAACCTTGGGAAAATAGACAACAGACTGCAAGGATTTCAGTTTCGCTGTAACACCTTCTTCATCTCTCCCATTTCTTCCAACCAAAACCAAGGGGATCTTTGTGTCTTGCTGCTCAATTTCTTCCCAAAGCTTGAGAAGAAACGGAATTTTTTTGTGTGGATATAGTGCACTGACACACAAGAAATACTTCTTTCCTGACAACTCTTTTGGGACGACAACAAAAGGAGATTTGTAGAGTTTTGTATCAATGATCGGAAGAACAATCTCAACTTTTTTTACGTGATCTGGGAAGTGCAACAAAAGTCTGGATTTTGAAAATGCACTATCAGTGATGACTTTTACACTTTTCTTGATTGCCCCTCTCACCAGGACATTCGTCATAAACCGAGAAAGCAGAGAAAAATCTTCAGGATGATCAAGCCAGTTGGTGTCATGAACCGTTGTTATCTGTGGACATGAAGCAAAAAAAGGTGCGGTGTACCCGAAGGAATGTAAGAGATCACACCGTTCTTTTTGTATCACAAAAGGAAAAATACACTGCTCATACACTATTCGGGCAATACGATTTGATGCCGATACAGGACACACGACCTTCTTCATTCTTGTGGGATCAACCTGAAAGGTATCTGCATTCTCTCTGTTACAAAAAAGGACGTACTGATGAGTTGTGTCTTTTTGCAGAGCATCAATAAACGCTCGTGTGAGGTACTCAGTTCCACCGACCTGGTTTGGAACTAGAAAAAGTGTATTCAAGCCAATAAGCGCCATAGATCCTATGCTACCACATGGGACTTGATTCAATTGACATTCGATTTCCCTGTGCTTGATCAGGTTGGTATACTTCAAGAACAAAAAGGAGAATGGATATGACGGAAAACTCTATAGCAGGACAAAGTCGGTTAAACGAACTCACATTAAAGGCATCTAAGGAAAGTTTAACGGATGAAGAGCAAGCTCAACTGTTCAAGCTCATACGTACAGTGATACCTCAGGCCAATCAAACAGTCACTGGAGGTGAGGTAAGACTCGTAAGCTACCTAAGCGACGATCCAAATTTTGATTCAAGCACGGCGATTGATATTGAAAAAATAATTGACGAAGAGCTAGGAAAATAGATAGATAAAAATCTACGTTATTCCAACTTTATGTATACTCACGCACCAGCTGAATACATTTGTCCGATCTGCTTGGGAGTACAAGGAATTGAGAGCGAGAAGACCTTAATTAAAAAGCAGGACATCGTATATAAAGATGAGCATGTAATGGTCTTTGTCGCTTCCTATTTCATTGGAAATAATCCCGGTCACCTGATCATTGTTCCACTTATACATTACGAAAATCTATATGACCTTCCGGGCGAAATAGGTTCACATATCTTTGCTATTGCTAGAAAAATGGCAATCGCGATGAAAGAAGCCTATCAGTGTGAAGGTGTTATGACACTCCAAAACAACGAGCCTGCAAGTGGACAACATGCGTTTCATTACCATCTTCATCTGTTTCCACGTTACACAAATGACGAGATTCATACCCACATGACAAGCAAAAGAGAGACAACACCTGAGGAACGTTTACCGTATGCTCAGAGAATCAAAAAAGCACTATGACAAATGAACACATATCTTCAGGTTTCGCAGGTATACTTCACAATTGGTCGAGAAAGAAGTAAATGTTTTCCCCCGGAGCTCGCCCATTTTCAAGTGGCAATTCCTGTTTCTGCTTTTTTCTATCGTATTGCAGTACGACGAATTCTCCATTCCATAAGTAGTCGCATGAGGATCACAACCAACGAGAACACAGTCACCATCAAGCTTGTAGACGGTGGTGACTGGAGTTCACTCGCCCAGGTCGCCCAACGTGCATACTTTAAAAGCACAACATGCGCTACCACAAAAATCATGGCTATATATCCGAGTCGAAGAATTTGTCTCCAAAGCACAACACCCAGTTTTGTCATCATCAGCCTATTTGAGATTAGCGTCATCACCGAAAAAATAACTGTCGCAAGTAGACCCGTGAGCGCTGGCCACATGGTGCCTGTTTGCCAAGTTTTGATATCAAAGAGAAGCTGTAAGGCAGAAAACGAGAGAATGATATGGGTCACTCCATACGCAAAACCCACGAGCCCGAGGTGTTTTCGATACTTGATCAGCGGATCAAAGATGGTAAAAAAGTAACTTAGGGATGACAGCCACATGGAAAGTCCAATCAGGACAATCGATGCATCTGCGACACTTTTATTCATCACATTGGGGATACCCATGTAGCTTGTATAGGCATACAACGCTCCGTACAAAACCAAACTTACAAACACAACTCTTCCATATATTCCCAGCTCGGATTTTGAAAATAGCATAATACTCCTTACTTTGTACGATACACCTTTGTATCTCGTATGTACTCATTGATTGCACCAATCAATTGTGGCCCTTCATAGATCATTCCGGTAATAAGCTCTACAAGATCCGCCCCCAAAGACAACTTAAATTGTGCATCCTCTGGGGTAAAAATTCCACCTGCCCCAATGATCGTAAACCGAGATCCAAAAGTCTTCTTCGTCATCTGGATCAAATTGTTTGACCGATTCCATGTTGGTTTCCCACTCAAATTTCCTTGAATATTTTTCCAACTTTTCTTATCAGCTGGATGCACATCAGGATTATTTTTATCTTTTGTTAAGTTTCCAAAAATAACGCCGTGAATGTTAAAGCTATCAGCAAGCTCTAAAAGTGGCAGCACTTCTGAAAACTGCAGATCAATCGGCATCTTTATGTAGATGGGTTTTGAAATATGTAGTTTTTGCAGCGCCACAAGAAGTTTCTTCAATCGAGCCGGAGTCGTAAACGGTTGCCCTCCTGCTGTGTTCGGGCAACTGATATTGAGTTCATAGTAACTATGCGCTACTTTTGACGCTTCAAACTGCTTAAAGCCTGCAACAACATTTTCAATCTGGAGACCAAGTGAGTCATAGTTTTTATTTGTACTTCCAATGCTAATTCCAATCGGAATTGCAAATGAGTGCCCTTCAAGTTTCTTAATAATAGCTTTTGCACCAAGTGATTTAAAACCTTTATTGACAACAAGAGCTTGTGATTTTGGAAAGCGCCCAAGACGTGGCTTTCGATTTCCCTCATACGGCTCGTTCGTTACCGTTCCAATTGTGGCGAATCCAAAACCAACACTTGGAAGTATCCCGGGAAGCTCTGCGTTATAGTCAAATCCTGCTGAAAGTCCGACTGGATTTGGGAACACAATCCCATCAATTGTTTGTTCTAGTTTCTTGTCACTGTATGCAAACAGCCAGGCAGTAAGTGATCGAAGGACCAAAAATTTTCCCATCACATTGCCGATTGTTGTCATATTTGTATGAACAAACTCCGCATCAAGTAAAAAATACAGCGGTTTTAGACACCACTGATACAGTGCACGAAAGAGCGAGCGTCGAAGCGGCAACCGTGGATTTTGTCTGGAAGATCGAAGCTCACGGTGAAGCAAAAAACTCATCCCAAAGAGCAAGATGCAAAAACTTGCAGACAAAAGACAATAGAGGCACCATGCCTGCAAAACAAATGCCATAATAAAAATCAAGTACATGGAAAAAAGCAGACCACACGATGTGAACGTCAAAAGGAGGTCTTCAACATACACAGAAACTTTTTTGGGATAGTGAATAATTCGTGTTCCAAGGAACAAAACAACTCCAAAACCAAAAACAAAACTGTAGTACAGAACTCCAATTGCAGATATCGGCACAGGCCCTATATGTGACCACTTACTTTCAAGTACCTGTCCACAGGAAAAAGGTGGAGTACAAGGTGGAATTATTCCTTGGCTTTCTTGGTACGTTACATATGTCGCGTCCAGTATGCCCAAAAATGCAACAATAACAATGAAGAGTCCAAGAAGCTTCTGTTTCATAAAGAAAGTGTACGAAAAAATGAAGAATCAGACAGTGATCTCTGTCACACATCCAACAGTGACTGCAGCTGATCTACATTGTGAAGAGTAATGTGCTGTGCATCAATCGAGACCAGATGCTTACTTTTTAGAAACGAGAGCTCTCTTGTCACTGTTTCTCGTGAAAGCCCTGTAAGCTCTGCAAGTTTTTGATGTGTAAATGGGACAGTGATAATCACATCACTACTTCCAGCAAGTGAAAACCGTGTTCCTAATGACAGTAGTGTCTGAACCAGCAGTCCAAGTGCATTTCCTTCCATAAGCTTTTCAGTTTTTGAAAGCAAACCATGTAGACCTTTGAGAAGTCTGATTGTGAGATCAGTTGAGACATCCGGATTTTGTGCGATAAAGTGTTTTACTTCTTCAATTGGTGCTTTCCATCCTGAAGAGGAAAGAATACTCGTGAACGTATATGAATTCGGAATATCTGCTAATCCATCCATGAGAGAGAAAAAACTTCCTGGTTTATACAAATTCAAACAAAGCTCATTACCCTTGATGGTTGTGACTGTTTGTTGTACGACCCCTTCTCGCAGAAAAAAAATAAAACTTGGCCTGGTTGTAGATGAAATCAGGATTGTTTCAGGTGGTACAGAAAAAGGAATATGGTTTTCAAAAAAACGCACTATCTTGTGATGAAGATCACCGTGAGACTCACTCGTTCTGGCTATCATACTCTGTAGTATATACTTGATGTATAGATCATACACACTACGTAAAGGATTTTTATGAACACTGACTCACATAAAGTGTCGATCGTCGGACTTGGCAAAGTTGGTATTACCGCTGCATACGCGCTCCTTCTTCGACATCGGGTGGATGAACTCGTTCTTGTGTCTCGGTCTATTGAAAAAAGTGAAGGAGAAAAGCTAGATCTTGAACATGGGCTCCCCTTTTTGGAAAGTACAAAGATCGTAGCGACAGAAGACTATGCACTTCTTGAAGGCTCTGATGTCGTCATCGTTACGGCTGGAGTTGCCCAGAAGCCAGGGCAATCCCGACTTGATCTTGTCGAAGAGAACAAGAAAATTATCGATGAGTTAGCCCCACAAATTGCGCCATTCGTCAAAGAGAGTGTCATGGTCGTTGTCAGTAACCCAGTCGATGTGTTGACATACAGACTTGCAAAACTTCTTAATCTTCCCCAAGGAAGAGTTATTGGATCTGGAACAATGCTTGATACCGCACGATTCCGGTTTCACTTAAGTGAATTTTTAAAGGTAAATCCTCGAAGCATCCATGCGTACGTTTTAGGTGAACATGGTGATAGTTCGTTTCCAGCTATCGCGTCAGCATCTGTTGGAGGACAACTTTTGGAGAACTTCCCGGAATTTTCAACGCAGCTTGCCCTTGATGCGTACACAAAGACTCGCGAGGCTGCAGGCAAAATTATTCAAGCAAAGGGTGCCACATACTACGCGATTGGTGTTGTCATCTCTCAACTTGCCAAGGCAATACTCCAAGACCAAAAATCAGTCCTGCCCGTATCGGTTCCGATTTCAGATTACTATGGAGAGTCAGATATCTCCATAAGCGTTCCGTGTATTGTAGGGAGAAATGGAGCTGAAAAGATTTTAAAAATTGAACTCTCACAAAAAGAAGCAGAGCAGTTTAAAGCTTCTTGTGCCACCATCCGTCAGTTCATATAGAAATTTCGGTAAATCCGAATAACACCTTGAAGATACCGCTGTGATAAAATCCGAGTGATATCTGCGAATAAATAAGCAAACTCTGTTGAAAGGACGAATATGAGTCAAGAAAAACAAAAACCACAAAACCAAGATAGCGCACCAGAACCTGTAACAGTGAAAAGTATTGAGTCTGTACCGATTGTTGTAAAAGGTGTTGATTCTGCAGAAAACACCTTTGCGATTGCAATTACTTTCTCAGACGACAAAACAGCACTTGTGTAGGATTGTAGAAAAAAAACAACCCTCTTTTCTTGTACAATACGATTCATGACCACTGATCGTGTTACCGCGTGCCTTATCATTCATAACGAAGAAAAAGTTCTTGCGAGGTGCCTTCAGAGTTTGACAAAAATAACTTCTACAATTCTGGTGGTTCACGATGGTGAGTGTACAGACAACTCGCTACAAATTGCCAGAACGTTTGGCTGTCATGTGTTTATTCGGCCATTTATAGGTGAGGCAGAACCTCATCGGCCATGGCTCTTTGGCAAAGTGACTACTCCATACTGCCTGCAAATCGATGCAGATGAATATTTATCAGAAGAGCTCGTTTCGCATATACCTCGTTTACTTGATCAAAATGCAGATGGATATACCGCCATCTGGCCATACTGGGATGGAAAAAAATACCAAACGGCTACTTGGCCACGAAAACTTTTTCTCTACAAGATGACTGCGATCTCGTTACTTGGTGTTCCACATGAATCAGTGCGAGTCCAAGGAACCGTTCTTGATACACCGTATGTTCTGGAGCACAAACCAACCTACGACAATCTGCGTTGGAATACCTTTCGTACCAAGTGGACTGCTTGGGCACGAATTCATGCAGCGTATTACCTACAAGACTCCTCAGCACTCCAACGATTTCATGATCCTGAGCAGCTTTTGCAGATTCACTACAGCACCTGGATGAACTTTGCCCCATGGAGTGCTCCCTTTTTGGCGTTGTATCACACGACTGCTTCCCTTGTCTTGGGAGGACTGTCACAAGGAAGTATTGGGGTGAAAAGCTCGCTTTTTATGGGAATGTACTACGGGATGGTATGCTACAACGTAGGGAAACTCCGCTATGCAAAGATTCTTTGAGCTCATCATCCACGGACTTCGGTACTACTATCACAAGATGTTTTTGCCATACTATTTCTTAGGAAAAAATGTGGCAATTGATCGATGGGTTCGCATTTATAATCCGCGCGACATCTCAATTGGAGACTATGTACATCTACAAGAAAATGTGTGGCTCAATGTCGTTGAGCCAGAAGTAAAAAAGGTGCTCACGATTGGAAAGAATTGCGACATTGGAAGAAATAGTTTTTTAAGTGCCAAACAAGAAATTACTCTTGAAGACTATGTTCTTCTCGCTCCTAATGTCTATATTTCAGATCACTCTCACCGATATGATGACAAAAAAGTCCCTATCGTTTTGCAAGGGATGACTAAGCCTTTACCGGTACGAATCGGAAGTGGTACATGGATTGGAATCAACTCTGTTATTTTGCCTGGAGTAACGATCGGGAAGAACTGTGTGATTGGAGCAGGAAGTGTTGTGAATACCTCAATTCCTGATTTTTCAGTTGCCGTTGGCTCTCCTGCAAAAGTCGTTCGAAAAATCACTTAGATTTTTTTGCTATACACTGCACCGCTGTGCCTCTATTTGTAAGTACCTCAATTGTTGAAAGTGGAAGTTCAATAGCATAGACAACCAGTCTCTTCCAATCAAGCAAACGAACGCAACGTGCAAGTTCTCTTGGAAAACTTGCAAAATCGTACGGGGTTGCAGATGTTTTCGTAGAAAGAACCGTAAATCCATTTTTTGAAAGCAGTGTTTGAAGTGACGAAGGTGAAAACTGAGAATAGTGTTCTGTTGGGTACAAGTATCGCCACGAAGACTTAAAAAACTGACCTTCAATCGATCCAAAATTTGGGCTTTCAATAAACACGATGCCACCAGGACGAAGCAGTGATCGAATAGATTCGCAAGCTTTTTGAAGATCTTTGACGTGTTCCATCACATGATTCAGAATAACCACATCATAGCTTGCTTTTGTCAGCGCATTTTTCTCCAAATACCCTTTGTGAATAGTAAGACCTCTTTTTCTCCCAAGCAACACCGCATCTTTTGATGGCTCAAGTCCTTCGGTCTGAAATCCTGCTTCGATCAGTTTATCCATAAAGTACCCAAGTGAGCATCCAACTTCGAGCACCTTCCCGTTCTTTTTAAACTTTTGTATATCGTCCACCCGTTTTTCAAACACATTATGTAAATACTCTTTCCATTTCTCATACTTATCTTCGTGCTTGTACTCTTCATATGGTGTTTCAAGGACAGTAAAGGAAAACACATGACTACACACTGAGCAAAGAAAATACGTGATAGTTTTTGCCTGAAAGTATTCTTGAATTTTTGAGGTTTTGCACGCTGTGCAACGCTTAGTGTTTTTCATAGGTAGTTGGTGAACTACATACTGTATACACAAAAACAGGAAGTAAGAATAGCAGAAGCCGTTGAAACGAATCGATGATCGTGTTCCAGTATGGGTTTGCAGTGAATAAAAATGTCCCGACAAAAATCATACTCATGCTTACAAAAATGACGGAAAAAGGTGTGAGTTCTCTATAACTCCATTTTCTACCAAGCAGGAGTAAAAAAACAATAATCGACCACGCACCCCAGAGAGGTCCTGCAAAGCGCAGAATATGAATACTGACATCTTTCCACTTTTCCAAATCAGCAAAGATATGGAGGAACTGCAGTGAGGTTTCCCCTCCTTTTTGAAAGGTTAGAAGTTCAGGCGATGATTCTGGCAGAATATGAACCAACACCCAACCGACATAGTATTTCCACAAAATTTTGGGGAGCAAAATGAGTGAAATCCAAAAAGCAGCAGTTGGTTTTTTTGCAAGTAGGATGCCCAGTATGAGCACACCAACCCCGATGACCCAAAACGGTTCACTCGAGCGAACCCAGGATGAAAGACCAAATAGAGTTGCGCCTAGTATTCCATGATTGTCATCACCAAAACGAATCCACGAAAGCAGAAGCACGATTCCAAGTGCCCAATACATCATAAAAGCCAAGTTGGTGTACGCGATCATTGTATGAGAAAAGATGATAGGAATTGTCAGAACTGACAGCGATGCGACATATCCAGACAGTTTTTTTTCTCCTGCATTTGAACAGAGTTGATAGATACTACAAAGAAAAAAAAACGTCATGAAACTAAAAACACCGAGAATATTCCACGATGTCGAAAAGTAGGCAAGGATAAATAACCCTGATGTATACCAGGGATAACTAATGAGATATACATCTTGTATCCCGGTAAGAAGAGGTGAGAGATACGAAGTCTCAATAACTGCTTTTGCGCGAAAATCATAGAGCGTCATCGCATCCCAATCGGTATGGGGCCAGAACTGATTCATCACAAAAATAAAGCATAGTAAAAATACGATGGAGATACAGAGCATTCGTTGAACTGATGTATCTGGGAGTAAAGATTTCCAGCTTTGCACAAGAAGCTTTTGGTACTCTGCGCTTTTCATTCCCCATATTGCTGCAACAATAATACCCACTGTCGTAATCCAGAAGCTTTCAGTAGCACGAAGTCCCATGACTAAAAGAAAAAACAAGACGCCGGTTGCTACTGCACTTCCTATAAACCAAGAGAGGGAAAAGGAGAGAATGCTTTGTGAGACTCTGAGCAATCCAAAAATTACAAATCCTGTAGGTTGTAACAGTAGAAGTAGCAGAATGCTTAGTAGTGACATAGATTATTGTTTCAGGGTAATCAGTCCGTACATCCCTTCAAATTCTTTTGGCAAATAGTCTGAGCCGGTTTTATCCTGCCGTTCTCCAGTGAACGGATTAAATAGCACAAGTCTTGCTATTGTATCCCGAGAAATTGACGCCTTTGGCCATCCAAAATCACCTTGGTCAGTTTCACCACGGACAATAACGATGTGCGTAATCTCTGATGGAATAGTTTCAAAATGTGTAGAGAGTGAATACGTTTTTGCCGGAAATACAAACGAGGACACATACGATGGATTACTTGATTGAATCCATGGCTCTCCTTGGGGAGGTATCCCGAGAACTGCATGTGCTTTATCAGAAATTTCCCTGTCCCAAAACTGCCCCACGCGGTAAAACCATAAAGCTTCTCCTACTCCAAATTTCTTTACCGCATACCGCTCATCTTTGAGTGTCTGAATATGATGGATCGTCCATGTACCCTGCTCAACCACTTGCGAACCTACGATGATTCCTTGAGAAAGAAGAACAACAAATACACAAAGTGTCAGAACTTTTTTTCGAAAGAAGACCTCTGAGTACATCGCCTGTGCCAATGATCGAAGTCCTTTCTGTCCTGGAAAAATATACAAAAGAAATAACACCACAAAAAACCATGATGGGAGTGTGAAAAATCGCTGGAGTTTGAGTGTCGAAAAGAGTGAGAAAACGGGAGGTGAAGATGTAAATCCAAGTGACACACCAACACTATACACAGAGCAGAGCACGATCGTGAGCAGTTTAAAAATCAGGAGTACTGATCGTGATTCACTTTCTTTGGGTGACAAAATAAGCATACACACGATAGCAATGCTGAGAACTACACTTGAAAATTCAGGGTAGAAGAGAGCAAGTCCACAAAGACCGCCTAAAAAAAGTGATTGCGTAATGAATAGACGAAAATTCTGCATGGTTTCTACGTTATACTACACAAATGCTGTATTTAGCCGTTATATTTTTCTTATTTTCTTTTACCATCATCGGTTTAGGTTCAGTTTTTTCGAGTACAACTGTCCGAGAAAAAATGACACTGGGTTTTTCGATTGTACTTCTTTCCATCCATCTCACTCATTTCTTCGCTCCGGTTTCGATAGGTTTGTACATTGTACTCGCAGGTGTCGGGATTTTTGTTTTTTTTCAAAAGAAACTACATCTCGAGCTGCTTTCCATACGAAACGCTATCAATCCTTCAAAACTTCTGCTCTTTTTATTCCTTTTGCTTGGTGGTCGTATTCTCTATGAAGGTTCTTTTCCAGTTGATTGGTATGATTCGCTCTTGTACCACATTCCCTTCACAAAACTCTATGTGTACAACCACTTGATTCCTGGAATCGCACTTGTTCATAGTCGTTTTGGCTTTACCAGTTCGACTTTTTCCGTGTCTTCCTTACACACTCTTCTTCCTGGAAACGATCAGTCGTTTACGATCATGAATACTATGTATGCACTTTGGATTTGTTGTGCTGTGTTTCTTGCTTTTGTCAAAAAGAACATACGTTCGCTTTCTCAAATGACAGTTCTGACTTTTGCAGCGGTAACTGCGTTTTGCATCAATGGCATGAGCCTTATACCGACACTTGCTCCTGAACTTGGTGTATTTTTTTGGTTACTCGTCGCCGTACTGTTTTTTTTAGAAAAAAACTACGCGTTCGCGTTTCTTGCGAGTATCCTCGCATTTGCCACAAAATCATCTGCCTTTCTGTTCGTTGGCATCTTTTTTGTAGCACTTCTCTACTACAAAGCGTTTTCACAGAAAATTGTACTCCTTCTAGCAAGTCTCCTCTGCATCGTCTTTTTCATTACTTCATCCATACAGACTGGATATCTGTTGTTTCCTGTGGAAAGTACGTATGCTCCTCTTCTATCTGGGTCTGCTCTTCCAAAAGAGGATGTACGTGAGCTTCGATCAACGATCTACTCTTGGGCACGATTTTCACCATACACAGATCGGATAGAGCCTGAAAGTGCTTGGTTTGTTCGCAAGTTTTTACCCACGATTCCACCTTCTGTGCAGTTGGTAGTTCTTCTGATCTGTCTTACCTTTCTTCATTCCCTAATTGTACGGACATTTAACATTCACGAGAAAAAACCGCTGGTATTTCTCGTCGTTTCCTTTTGGACAGTTACTGTACTTGCGTATTCGCAAGCACCTGACCTCCGCTTGCTTTGGCCATTTGGGACACTCTCACTGGGCGTACTCGCTGCAGCTGCGTTTTCAAACGAAACTACACGCTTTATTCCTACACTCTCGCTTCTCCTTCTTGTAGCAAGCTCACTGTATCTTGCAATTCCAAGTCGTCTACCTCTGCGAAAAAGTCAGGCGCTTTTTCCGGTTGAAACAGTCTACAACTTCACAGCCTCAAAACGTCTATACAAAGACCTTTTTAGCTATACCACTCCAGTATCTGGTGATGACCGCTGTGGAACGGCACACCCGCTGTGCATACCAGATGAAACAGTACTCTCACATTTTTCATATCAGACTTCACCAGCAGGATTGCTTCAATCAATCTCAAGAAAATAACTATGAAAGAAACACAACACTCCAAAACACTTCCATTTTATATTCTCATTTTCTTGATTTGTACTTCTTTAGTTCTAAAAACTCTTTTTTTTACTGAAAGCCTGAATTTTTCAACAGATCAGGGATATTTCTCACATCAAGCCTATGATCTCTGGAAAGCCAAAGAACACACGCTACCAGGTCCTACAGCCTCATTTAATGTACAGGGAAGATATCTCATCCAAAGCAGTGCTATTTACTATGTTTTGTTACTATTTCTCGTTCCAAGTAACTTTGATCCTGTCATTGCCTCGTGGCTACTGACCCTTTTTGGGTGTCTAATGGCTATCCCGTTGTATGTTGGTGCCAAGAAACTTATGTCTAGACATAATGCCCTTTTACTTGTGTGTATGTACTGCTTGTTCCCATTTTACGTCCAGTACTCCCGATTTTTGTGGAACCCAAACATTCAGTTTATTCTGTCACCACTACTAGTGGTCTTTTTGGGGCATTTTAGAGAAAAAAGACACCGACGATCTGCATTTTTGTGTGGATTCTGGGCTTCTTTTCTGCTGCTTTTTCATTATCAAATGGTATTGGGAATCCTTGTATTGACCATCTATTTGATCGTTGGAGAAAAAATGTCGATAAAAAATTCATTGATGTACTTTTTTGGACTTATTGTGGGCTATGCCCCGATGATTGCCTATGAACTCAATAGCAATTTCTATAATATCCGCACAGTGTTGTTACTTCTTTCAAATCAAGGAGAAGCAGTCGGAAAAACAGGAAGTTTGCAGACATACTACTTCCTCACAATATCGTTTCTTCTCTTGAGTCTCTTCTTGTCAAAAAAAGAGTTACCAAAAAAATTGAGTCTGGTTCTATCGCTAGGCATTTTGTGTACATCGATCCTCTTTTTTACACAAAAGCCCTCTCATGCATTTGGTATGGTGCCAGACTGGAATGTTATCGATGAGATCAAAGTAGTAGAAATTATCCGAAACGAACAGCAAACCAACTTTGCTGTTGTTAACTTAGCATACGAGACAAAGGCATCTGTCATGTATTTCCTTTTACACAAAGAAAATGTGCAGGGCTCAACTAGCAACTATAACGAAAACGACGCACTATTTATCATTGGAAAGCCAGAGGACAGAGCACGAACGCAGGCGTATGAAGTGAGAAACTTTGAAGGTATCAAACCTTCCAAGGAATGGACAATAAACGAAACGTATCGACTGTATTTACTTGAAAAATAAGCTATGATTTTTGCTGTGTGTACCACTCGATTGTTTCTTGTAACCCTTTGGTAAAGGATACCTGAGACTCGAAGTCAAAATAGTTCTTCGCTTTTGAGACATCAAGCTTTCTTCTTGGTTGTCCATCAGGTTTTGACGCATCAAATACAATTTTTCCCGAAAACCCTACAAGCTTTTTGATGAGTGTTGCGAGTTCCTTGATACTAATCTCAAAACTTGAGCCAATATTCACAGGATCTGACTGATCATAGGACAGGGTCGCGAGTGTGATCGCGCGGGCTGCATCTTCTACATATAAAAATTCTCGAGTTGGTTTTCCAGTACCCCAAATTTCAACAGTAGGGGCATTTTCTTTTTTTGCCTCAACAAATTTTTTGATCAATGCTGGAATCACATGTGATGAGTCAGGATTAAAGTTATCACCAGGACCATAGAGATTAACAGGTAGTAAGTATATCGCGTTGAAGTTGTACTGCACTCTGTAACTTTGCGCTTGCACCAACATCATCTTTTTTGCCAGTCCGTACGGAGCATTTGTTTCTTCCGGATATCCGTTCCAAAGATCTTCTTCCTTAAATGGAACCGGTGTGTACTTTGGATACGCACAGATTGTTCCTACAGCGACAAATTTCTCTACTCCTGCAACTCGTGACTCTTCCATAAGATGAACCCCCATTACGAGGTTGTCATAAAACAAACTTCCGGGGTTTTTTTGGTTGTACCCAATTCCACCAACATTTGCAGCCAAATGAATGACAATATCCATACCCTTCACCAACTTGGCGACCACTGTTTGACTACGCAGGTCATAGTCTTTTGAACGAGGTATCGTAATATTTCGCCCTAGAGCACCACTTTTGAGTAACTCCTTCACGACGTACGATCCCAAAAAACCAGCTCCACCAGTCACCAGTATTTTCTTTGAAGAAAGATCTCTTTTTTTCATACATATCCTTGACTACTTAATCAGCGCGTACGACCAAAGAATACATTGGTTATGAAGCTTATGCAAGCCAATCACAACAGGATTTGCACTATATCGTTCAAGCACAGACAATTCTTCTGAAAACTGTTTTTTGTACGAAAGACTTCCCTTTGACGTGGAGTGAATGCGAAACGCTGAAAGTGAAGTTGAAAGTATAGAGGGAGCGCCAAATTGTCGGTACAGCTTGAGCCAACAGTCATAGTCCATTGTAAATCGTAAGGATTCATCAAACAATCCAATCTGCTTTAGCGCAGATTTTTTAATAAACACCGATGGTTGCGGATAGGGATTGAGAATATACAACAAAAAGCTTGGCAAAAACTCCCGAATCAATTTCTTATACCACCGAACATACCCTTGGATTTCTTTTCCTGTTTCATTGACGATGACCGCATCCCCAACAACCCAATTTTCATCTGGGTGGCTACGAAAGAAAGTCAGAACTGTCTTGAATGCATCAGGAAGGAAATAGTCATCGGAGTTGATATAACACACAATATCACCGCGGCACTGTGCAAGGCCTTTATTAATTGCATGTGTCTGTCCTCTATCTTTTTCACTCGTCCATGACAGTCGTTTAGCGTATGTTTTCAAGATTGAAACGGTCGTATCCTGACTTTGCCCGTCCATGACAATGTACTCAAGTGGTGCATGACTTTGTCCCAAGACACTGTCGATCGTTTGCTTGATAAAGTGTCCTTGATTGAATGAAGGTGTAATAACACTAAGTGTTGGATTTTGTAGTTTCATCGATAGCTTGTTTGCGGACAATACGTTCAAGTTTCTTTTCCAGAGTTTTATGCTCAATGCGATTAAAATACGTCAGGAAAATCATTATCATCAATGCGATGACCACAAGAAGATCAAAAACTCTCGCAATACGAAGTGTTTGCGTGATTCCTTGAACGGTTTGAGGAAACATTGCGAGAAAAATAAACAAGCTCCAGAGTGCTATCCAGATTCCAAACTCAAAATTTTCTAAATGACGCTTTTTATGGTGAATTCTCACGACATACAGCATGAAAAGTCCAAAAACGACCGAAATTATCTGAAGTAACATCATATTCCTAATCTCCATTGTATCAGACAAGAGCAGATATGAAGTGCATCAAGCATCGTCATTCCTTTATCACTATCGTGATAGATTGTCTCGATATCAATTGTGGTAAATGAGACTTTCTCTTTCGCGACTCGCATCGCAATCTCAGTCTCTACTTCATAACCTGGAGATTTCCAGCGAACCTTTTGATAGCCTTTTTTTGTCATGGCTTTGTATCCTGACGGAATATCTGGGATGTATCCACCGTACAAAAGGTTTAATAAAATTGAAGCACCTTTATTTTGTAAAAACTTTAATACCGGCATTGCAGCGTCAAGTTTTCGTACGCCAAATACCATGTCGTACCTTGTAAGCTCGAAGATAAACTTTGGAATTTCTTTCGGATCATGCTGATCGTCAGCATCCATGAAGATGACGGCTTTTGCCTGCAGTGTTTCAAACGCGAACTCACATCCGGTTTTTAATGCAGCCCCTTTACCAAGATTTGTTTGATGAGCCAGTACGTGTTTTGCTCGTTTTTTTGCTATAAAGACGCTTTGGTCACTGGATCCATCATCAACATAAATGATGTTGGATGTTTCTTTTCCAATTTTTAAAAGCACTGTATCAATGTACGTTTCTTCATTAAAGCCTGGAACAATTACCCAAGTGTCAGTGTTCATAACGGGTGACTCGTAAAGTACTCGACTGTTTTTTTCAAGCCTTCTTCTAAGCTCGTTGCCGATGTCCAGTGAAGTTGTTCTTTTGCTTTCGTTCCATCAGCAAATAAGAGGAGCGGATCACCCGGTCGCGCTGGGAAAAACTTAATTTTCGCTTCTTTGCCAAGTAATTTCGAAATCATCGCAATGATATCAATGACTTTCGTTGCATTTTTCCCTGAAAGATTTATGTAGTGAAACTGTTCTTTCGGAAGAGAGAGTGCCTGTATATGTGCATCCACAATGTCATGGACATACACAAAATCACGTTGGTGCTCACCTTCTCCCCAAACTGTTACTTCTTCTCCTTTGGTAATTTGCGAAATGAATCGGGGAATGGCATGCGTTTCTGGATCATGGTTTTCTTCAGGACCGTACAGATTAAAGTATCGAAGTGCAACACAGGTAAATCCGTGATTGTAGCTATATGAACTTGCCAAAGCCTCCATGGCAAGTTTCGTCATGCCATACGGGTTAATTGGCATGGTGCGATCATCTTCAAATATTGGAACTCGTAGCGGTTCACCGTACACGGCGGCACTGGAGCTAAAAATAAACGTTTTCACTCCAAGTTTTCGCATCTCTTCCAAAAGCACAATACTTCCAAGCACATTGTTTTTTGTGTACTCCAATGGTTTTTTGACAGATTCACCGGCTTCTATCGAGCTTGCAAGATGAAATACAGTTTCAACTCCAGAGAGAGATTGCGATACGATACTTGCATCACTGATATCTCCAAGAACTGTTTCAAACTCCGAATTTTCTCTTATATCAAGCACTCGCACAGTGTGACCTGCTTTGGCGAGCGCTCTACACAGATGCTTCCCCAAAAAACCTGCACCACCCGTAACTAGTATGTTCATAGTATTCCTTTTTCACTCAATTAATTCTATAGAGCTGAGCAGAACTATTCTCATAGAGAAGACTCATATTTGCAAGTGACGGGTCTACTGGGAGCAATTGTCCTTTTGTGAGGTACAAAAATACGATGCCTTTTGCTTTCAGTGCCGATTGGAATCGATTGGGATCTGAATATGAAAATATCTCTCGGAGTTCTTTCACCCGAATTTCAGTTGGTTGGTTATGTGTCTCAAGAACTTTTTGTCCCGCTATATATGAATTGCAGTTGGAAAAGTATGAGACATACGGTGATGCAAAATCATATTGATTCTCTGGATGGGACTGAATGACACAGTTTTTTTCCTGTACATTGGCAACGACAGTGAGCGCTTGTATCTCCTCACTTGGTATAAGGGTGCGGTCTATCCTAGCTTGGTATGAATACAGTATTTTGTGTGTTTCAAAAATAATTCTTGGTAACGTCAAGAGAACGATGATGACCACAACTCCTTTTAAAAATATTCTTTTTGATTCCCAAAACTGTGACAGTACAAACGCCGTAGTTACAGCAAGAATAGAAAGACTTGATGCGAAGAAGTTAAATACATTAAAACTTCCACTAACTTGGAGTGTATACAAACCCAAAAAAGTGAAAATAAACGATGAAACAAAAAAAGCTGCAGTCAACTTTTTTCCAAAAAAAGTAATCATCTTTTTTGTTGGAAGAAATCCAATGGCTCGCGTTCCATGGACACAAAGCATTGTTACAAAAATCGCAATTAGATCGTAGTACACAATTTTCGGAGTGTTATGTACATACTCTGCGATCGCTTTCTTATATCGAAGAGTCGTCCAATCAAGGTTTTCTTGAGATAAAAAGAGTTTCGGCCATTCCAATGGATAGTACCCAAGACCTCCAGCATTTTTATTTGCAGGCAAATAGATACAAAGTGCAAACCCAATCAAAACGATACAAAAACCAATATACTCCATCACAAAGGACTGCGGTCGAAAGGTCTGAAATCCTTTGCGAAAAATTTCAACAATAAAGAGACAGATACCATACACTGCGATAATTAGACAAAAAAGAAGCGCGAAATATATTTTCACCCCAAATAAAACTGCTCCTAAAACAATTGGTGTGATAGCAAAGATTTTTCTTTTGTCTCGTGTCCAGTACACAAAACTAAACAGTGCGCAAAAAAACAAAAATTTCGCCATTGCATGTGGCATATTGAGAAACTGTGTTGCCCCGTTATCAATCGCCGATGTATGAAATCCCCACACTTGGCGCAGCCATAGCATGACTATGTACGCGAGATCAGAACCAGCAAACAGAAAAAACACGCTGAGTCTTGAAAATGTTTTTTTAAAAACGCTCTCCTTTTGTCCGAATAAGCTCAAAAATACTAGCAAAGCGAGTGCAGTGAGCAGCGAAATAAAAATTGGGAAGAACTGAAAAAACAGTTCTGGAATTGGAATGGCTAGAGTACGTGAAACTTCAGCAATAATAAGATCTGACCAGTAGTGATAGTTTACCACTGGCACACCAACTGCTCCTGGTTCAACTGGCGGAAACGACGCAACGATGCTTTGGATGAGACTTAAATGAAACATTCCATCCTGACCATGTACCCGATACAAAGACATGCCTTCTTGGGTTTGGATTCCTGATCCAAACATTTGGACTGACTGAATGAAAACACCAATACACAAAAGAACTAAAAGCACAGTATCCATTCTCTTTAAACGACTTACACTGTGTTTTACAAACACCCATAGCTCATCGCCAAATAAAACTGCATACAAAACACAAAACAACATATACACATAGGTGTAACTTCGGATTTGAAGATATCCAAAGATATATCCTTGAATTCCCCACAAACACATCCCTATGCCAAACGAAAGCACGAGCGTTGCCAAACTCGAATAGGAAAAACGAATTTTTTGTAGGAAAACAAAACCAGGGACAAAAAAGAAGGCAAGTATGCCGATACAAAAAAGAACTGAGTTCAGCAAAAAGTTCAGATCAAAAAGAGAGTTCATAGCACTGTATATGTGTACTTCTAGTCTACGCTTTTTAACCTACCGATTCATAGACCGAAAGCGTGTTTTGAGCTGTTTTTTTCCAGGTAAACTGCTCTGCTTGCTCGACGCCTTTTCGCACCATGCGCGCCCTGACAGTACCCGAGGCTCGAAGTACCTTCATGATCGCATCTTTACAATCCTGCTCTTCCATTGGGTGAAAATACAAAGCAGCAGAGCCTCCCACTTCCGGAAGACTCCCTGCTTTTGAACAAACGACTGGAGTTTTACACTGCATCGCTTCAAGCACTGGGAGTCCAAAGCCTTCATACAACGATGGTTGCACGTAGACACTTGCGAGCGCATAGATAGCTGGTAGATCAGTCGCATTCTCACCCACAACATTGTCTATACAGCGAACTCTTTTCTGCATCCCTAAGGATTCTATTGTTGAGTGTATTGCTCTTCCTTCTGGAATCTGTGTGTTATTGAAAGATGATCCAACAAAGACGAGTGTGTGCGTGGGAATTTTTTTCATGACATGAATAAGGAATGGCAAATTTTTATTGTAATTAATATCTCCCACATACAGCACAAAGTTTTTAGGCAAGTTGTATTTCTTGCGAACAGCATCCAATACAGGTTGAAGCGGACGCTTAATGTCTTGGCCAGCAGCCAGAGGCACAACACTTACTTTTTCACTACTTATCTTTAAATGGTCAACAATATCTCGTTTTGACACTTCTGAGTCGGTAATAACGTGTGAGACAGAGCGAAGTGCAAGTCGTTGACGCAGAAACCGTAGTCGACCTCGAATTCCCATGGGATAGTGTTTTGGAAACAATAGTGGGATCACATCATGGATAGTCACGATTGTTTTGGCTTTTTTAAAAAAGGGAAGTGTTGCGAAGAAAAAATCAAAAAATGGATAATGAACGATATCGACTGTATCTGGTGAGTTTTCAGAAGTGAAAAAAGAGTGTGAAGACCCGAGCGCTTGAAGGGACTGCACCAACTCTCTTGTGTATCTTCCGACACCACGCACTGCATTGCTATTTGCTAACGGTGAGGTATCAATACGTATATTCATTGTGATCCTACTCTACCCTTTGGCTGGTGGAATGACAAGACTTCAGATCAGGCACTTCTCATCTTGGAACTACCATGAAATAATGCCTTGATTCGTGTTCCTTTCAACACACTCTAGTCGTTACAACTCTATGCGTTTATTTTTCAAAAAACAGTATTTTTTGTTGTTTTTCATTTTTTTTCTTGCATTTTTTGTTCGCGTATTCATGTTGGGATCTCTTCCCCGGCATCTGCATCAAGACGAAATTATGAATGGGTATGTGGGACGATTTACTCTTGAAAATGGGAAGGATCTCTACAACAATTCTTGGCCTGTGTTCTATTTTGACAACTTTGGTGACTACCCAAATATTATTCCGATGTATTTCTCTGGAGTATTTACCTACCTGCTCGGGAAGTCTGAGTTCGCGATCAGGTTTCCAATAGCCCTTATGGGAGCACTATCAGTTTTTCCTGTCTATCTACTGATACGAAAGCTCACCAACTCCATCGAAGCGAGTCTCGCGTCCGCTGTGTTCATGGCATTTTCCCCCTGGAATATTGTGTTGTCGCGCTCTACAGCGGAAGCTGTTACAGGATCAACCGTCATACTAACTGGTTTTTTTCTTCTAACGCAAGCTGCTGATGGCATAAATCAGCGAAGAAACTATTTGATTTCGACAGCACTTTTTGTGTTGTCGTATTTTTTATATCAGCCATTTCGGTTAATCCTGGAAAAACCTTTTTTGACTTTCCGCTGCTTTTTGTCGCTATGGTCGTTTTGTACTGGAAGTCTGCAAGCTTAAAGATCCTGACAGCCTTAACAATTTTGTTTTTTGGCTTGACCATATCAATCAGCTTGACATACTGGGGCTCTGCACGATTTAAGCAAACATCTGTATTTTATTTTAATAACGCAGTACAAAACCGTATTGATGCCTATGCACCCGCTGCCGGTGAAGGCCACAATTTGGATCTGAAAATTTTTGCAAACAAACCGCTCGTCTACTCACGAGAGATTATCAGACAGTATTTTTCCTACTGGTCACCAAGTTTTTTGTTCCTCGATGGTGGAAGGCCTTTTCGATACTTGGTTCCTGATCAAGGTCTCTTTCCCATTGCTCTGCTTGCTTTAACACTCTTTGTTGGTGGGCTTGTGCTAGCCAATCGTGAGGAGTTGCAAGCGCAAAACTGGAACCCTACTCTCCTTCTGTTGATTCTCTGGCTTGTACTTATTACCCCACTTTCTGCAGCAGTGACCCTCGATGAAATACCCAATGTGCACAGAAGTGCAGTGTTTGGATCAGCACTTGTCCTCTTGTTCTCTTTCTTGTACTACCGTTTTTCAAGTCTCAAAAAATATTGGAAACTACTTATAGTGGCATTCTGGCTCGTGTTTGCAGGAGAGACTCTCTACTTTTTCCATCACTACATTGTTCTCTCTCCCTCAGCTCAAGCCTTTACACGCTATGATGATCGAACAAAGCTTGCAAAACGTTTGATCGAGATCAGATCAGACTACGAAACAATTATCGTCCCCAGAGAAATATTTGTGATTTATTATCTTTTTTACACAGATAACTATAGTCCAGAACTTGCCGGCCAGTTTCAAAAAAATCTCATTCTTCCTTTTGTTGATAATCTGCGCTTTATTGATTCAGACTGTCCATCCTCTATTGATATCCAACCAAGTACCCAAAAGACGCTCATTGTTGATATGGCACACTGTGATGCGAACCTTCAGTACAAACCAGAGAAAAGCACGGTACTTCAGAATGCGACCTATAAAGCCTATAGCATCGCAGTTCCCGATGAAAAATAACTTATGTTTTGTTTTGGAGGTACTTCAAATAGGCGATAGGAAAATGCAGTCCACTCATCAGTGACCACACGAAACCACTAAACCCATCCAAAAACCCTTTGTGTCTGATAAAAAGCACTACAAACGTTTTGACTGGGAGCCAAACCATAAATTGCAATACTGTGAAAATGGAGGTTCCAACTTGTCGCGTACGCAGATTGTCTGCTGTAAGCGTCGTGTACCTGTTCGCACGAGCAAGATACCGTGCAAAGCTTGGATCAGCCATATGTATCATCGGTTCTTGAAGCCATGAAACACCTCCATCCACAATCATTGTTTCGTGGACATCTTTACAAGGCCAGTATCCGTGGCCATTTTTCACCAGGCGTATGACGCCATCAGGATACACTCCTGAGTGCATAAGAAAACGTCCTAAAAAATAGTTTTTTCGAGCGATAAAGTATCCATACATTGGCGCTGATTGTGAAAACGAAATCTTGTCGCGAACTTCAATATTTCGCATGTGTAGAGCAAAAAGACGGTTTGGCTGTGAAACTTGTACGTATGTACCACTAACCACTGCCTGAATTTCTTTAGCAAGTTTTGTTGTGATGATTTCATCAGCATCCAAAAAAAGTATCCATTCACTTTTTGCATGTTTCTTCGCCTCTTCCTTGTTCTTGTGAAACATTCTTTTATTACTCATTGGGAGTACGGTTGCGCCTTTTTCCTTGGCAATTTTGACCGTGTTATCAGTACTTTCCCCATCAGCAACCAAAACTTCATTCGCGATACTTTTCACAGAATCAAGACACTTCCCAATCGATGCTTCTTCATTATGCGTCGCGATGACAACTGAAAGAGTATGCGGTTTCATAGTATTTTTCTCCAAATAACCCAGACTGCATTGTCACTTTGGTCAAGGATAGTTGTCATTATCTTGCCGCCTTCTATAACCGCCCCAGGTAGCACCGCGTAGATTCCAGAAGAATCCAAAGGAGGGTTATCGGTAAAATGATAGTCATCAATTCGTAACAATTCTAGTTGGTCTTTTGGCAAGGTCGGTTCAATTGCTTGTAGCGTGCTTGGATCATAGTGCGAATAGAACAGATAATACATCGCTGGCCTTCCAAGCTTTCGAGAAATGTAGACTTGCTCATTGGCTTGCTTGTGTAGAAAGATCCAACTGTAGAGCTGTTCATACCCATACTGCCAATCCGCAGATGCTTGTACTGGGTAGGCTGTCATGTACAAACTAAAGTATCGACTACAGGAAAAAAGATAGATGACAAAAACAACAAAAAGAAATACGAGACGATGTTTTTTGGTCAGGAGCGCAGAAAACTGAGTGATCCCCACAGCAACAAGCAATGAAAATGCTGGTGCAGCGTATAAAAATCGCAGTGCATGAGGTGCCGGTGTAACCAGAGATGGAGCAATTGCTGCAACCATTATCCATACGATAAGAAGTATTTGTGCGTTTTGGAGTTTGGATTTTGGATTTTGGATTTTTCTGTACAGGAAGAAAAGAATACATAGCAGAGAAACGATAATAAACAGAGCATCAAAGGGATACAATTCTCCCGTATTCCCATTCCAGTGTCTCAAGTTTCCATCGCCGCGAACAAATAAAAAGCTTGGAGAAAAGTGAGATGACCACTGAGAGAAAATAATCTGCGCAAAGTATCGATAGCGATGATACACCAAGCGTGCAAAAACTGAATTTCCGTACTCTTCTTTCTTAGCGTTGCTTAGAAGTATAGGTGAGATATCAGAAAAAATACTGGTGTCACTAAAGCGAGACGAAACTTCTTTATTTTGGACATTCGCAATGAATGGAAACACAAAAATAAAAGCAATGATTAAAGATAAGAATAAGACTCCCAATTTTTTTGTATGAATGAGTACGAAGGTTTGAATTTTGAATTTTGAATTTTGATTCTTTTCTAAAAACCATCCGTACAACACGGCCAGTCCACCTACGCCTCCAACGATGGGAGCAAATAATCGAGCTGCATGATACGTATACATTGAAAGACCAAAAAAGACTGCCGCAAGGAGCAGGAACTGTGGCTTTTTCTTGGCAAGAAGTAAAAACCAGCTTCCAGCAAGAATCATGGTCATGGACAGGTTTACCTCCCACCCTCCTCGAGAAAACTGAATAGCCCAGGGCGAAATGGCGAATACGAAGGATGAAATAACTGCAGTATTTTTACCAAATAACTCCTTGCCAATCAGATACACAAACCCCACCGAAAGTATTCCAGCGATCGCTGAAGGCAATCGCACTGACCAGATGTTTAGGCCAAGAGCTCTGACAAAAGGAACGATTGCATAGAAATACCCGCTGGGTTTGTAATCTCCAAATGATGGAAATGCGATCATTGGATAGGAATTTCCATGATGATCCTTGCCTGTTGTTCGTATTGAATATGCATCGTAACCTAGTGCTACCTCTTCCCAATATGGTGAGGGAGGAACTTGGTCAAGTCTGTAGATACGAAAAAATCCTGCAAGAAAAATAATAAAAAATACCAACAAAATATGTTGCTTTTGAAAAATATGGAGTATTTTTTCAATCATACGATTACTTCACAAGCATGAAACGCTCAATTTTTTTTCCATCAAGCTCAATCTCTTCCAAAAACATCGAGAGTGGACGTACCCAGACCTGCGTATGATCTGATACGTATAAAGGCAGATACACAACGAGATCTTCCTGCGTCTCACTGTGTTTTCCAACTGCCAGAACAAAGTATCTATTTCCTTTGAAGTGCTTGTATGTGCCTCCAACAACTATTTTTCTGTTCTGATCTTCCATAGAATCCTCCTTTTTATTTTTTTCCTCTCGTTTGTCAATCCCATTTTATTCTTCGAGCGATGAGGCGCATTCTTTTTATTCTTCGAGCGCAGGCTAGCTCAGCTAGCCGCAGTCGAGAAGTTCTCTCTTCACTCATTACTCGTACCTAGACTTTTTCAACTTCTCTGTGTGTGTCATCCTGAGCGCAGGCTAGCTCAGCTAGCCGTAGTCGAAGGATCCCTTTCGTATCTACTATCTCGTTCCTGCTATCTACTCGTACCTAGTACCCGCTATCGTCTTCGTATGCATCGTCCCTGAAACCTGACCTCTGATACCTTGCCCCTTGCCTCTGACCCCTTGCCCCTTGCCTCTGTCCTCTCCTCACTGTTTCACAATCCGAAACGCCACTTTCCCATCAGGATACAGTATTTCCTTCACAACATTGCCAGTTGTAGGGATTTGATCACCTGTTCCAATGAGAAGGACTCGCGATCGACCTCTGGAATCTTCATACGGTTTGTCCGTGATTGTGTAGTTAGCGAGCGCACCACCTCTGTATTCTATGGGTGTAAGTTGTTTGAAAAACAACAAATAAATATATGCCTGTCCATAAAAATTCGTAAAATAGACAGTATCGACTTCGTTTTCATGCTCAATTGCGTACGCTATCGCTTCTTTATAGCCATATCCCATCTCAGACAACGGCGCGACAGAGGTAAAAACTCTTTTGTACGTTCGAACATAGTTATAAAAACTGTGACTCACAAATAAAAACACCAGAAAGAAAACTGTATACACACTATAGGTACGTAGGTGGATGTTTCTTTTCTCAACGCAGGAAGATACTTGTGTAGCAACTGAAGACAAACCGATTGCTGCAGTTATCTGTAACCATGGCAAAGATAACAAGGATCGATTCGCGTGCGGAATGTCTGTCCCAAGAGCCGCAGGAATCAATCCAGTGAAAAACAATGCAGGGATCCACCACATTGATCTTTTGTCTTTCTTGAGCAATATAGAAAGAAGACCGACACAAAAAAGAATGAGTTCAATGGGAAATGAAACTCCCATCTCTTTCGTACCATGCCGAAACGTTACGTCCTTCCCTTTGAGTAAAAACTCCAAAGAAAGATGCTCCCCGTAGTTTTGAACAAACTGACTGAGCGCATTTGGCTTACTAAAAATTGTTGTTGAAAGCGCACGCTCATTTGCTTTGCCATACACCGTTACATAGATGAGTGGTGAGATAGCAACACAGGAAACAACTACTGCAAGAGCTATCTGTTTGAAATGTGTCGCAGCTTTCGTCCAAAAAACAGGAATTAAAATAAGCATAGTCAGCGGTACGACAACTTTTGCACTATGGTATGCGTAGAGAGCCAAAACAAAACTCAAACACCCACCAACAAGAAAAAGAATCGAAAGACGCACAGCCTGAGTTCTTTTCCAAAGCAAGAGCCCCAAAACCCCCAGACTTACCAAGAACGCAGACAGCATTGATTCAAATCCCATTCGTGAAAAATGAACTGCCCAAGGGGAAATAGTTATGCAAAAAGTGGCAAAAAGTGGATACACCCACCCGAAACGGTTTTCTTTCTTCTCATGGAGCAAAAAAATTTCTTTTGATAAAAAGTAGGTAACAACCACAAGACCAAGCCCAGAGATTGCCACAGGTAGTCGGACAGACAATGCGTTTAAGCCAAAAAGAGCAACAGGGAGTGAAGTGAGATAGATCAAAAGCGGAGATTTATAGTCGCCAAATGATTGGAAAACAACCGGCGTTCTTTTGAGCCACTCATCTCGATGATTGACCACCAAACCGTATGCGTTATATCCTATAGCTGTTTCATCCCAAGTCATTCCCGATGGAAAAGAGCCGAGTTGATAGAATCGGCTGAGAAAAGCCAGAATAATGATACAGAACAACAGTAGTGTAACTTTCACAATAATTCCATTGTACTGCATAAACCTCTTACAGATCTATTACCTTCAATTTTCTTGGATATCACAGGACGATCTGATAATTGAATCTTGATCCATTTGTTCGTATAGTTTGCTAACAGAATCAGGATATTCATTGTATTAATATTTAGGAGAAACTCTATGCAGTATTCACTTCCAGCACTTCCATACGAATTCAACGCATTGGAACCTTTCATAGATGCAGAAACGATGAAGCTTCATCATGACAAACATCATCAAACCTACGTTGATAAGCTCAATGCAGCTTTAGCGCTCCATCCAGAAATTTCCTATCCCACAGTTGAAGAATTACTTCAAAATATTGATAAAGTGCCAGAGGATAGTAAACCGATGATCAAAAACCATGGTGGAGGCCATAGTAATCACTCAATTTTCTGGACAATTTTGACAGGTGAAAAGCTAGAACCTTCATCCATGATAAAAAGTGATATTGAAAAAGAATTCAAAACTTGGCAAGCGTTCGTTGAAAAATTTACGCTCTTAGCGACAAATCACTTTGGTTCAGGTTGGGTGTGGTTGATCAAAACAGCAGACGGAAAACTTGAAGTGAAGTCATACCCAAACCAAGACTCACCATATATGGAAAAGGCAACACCTCTGCTCGGGATAGATGTTTGGGAGCATGCGTACTATCTGAAATACCAAAACAAGAGACCAGATTACATTGCAGCATGGTGGAACGTTATCAATTGGCTTGAAGTCGAGAAGCGTTGGTCATAAGACTAACCGTACGTTTCTAGTACGAGCTTGATGTTTGATCCAGAGATCAAGACGTACGATGCGATGCCTGAGTCAATGGCACCCAGGTTGATAAATCTGCGTTTTTTATTAAACTCCGCGATATGTGAATGTCCACAGACAAGGATCTGATTTTCTGGTAACTGGTTGGCTGCGTACTGCTTCATCTGGATGTTTTCCCAAGCGCGAAGTCCATATGCAAAACGAAACCGTCGCCCAGAAAAAAAGGTGCTTAAAAAATTTGCGAGTTTGGGATACATCATATCGAAACTCGGTGCGATCCGATGACCATGCTCGATGTGAAGAACTGCTTTTCCTGCTTGAATCGTGTAGACGTCCACCTGCTTCATTGAAAATAATGTAGCATCTTTTGTCCATTCCTCTTTGTCATGATTACCATACAAATAGATGGCGTTTTTCTGTTTCATCAGTGGGAATAGTTCTTTCCACGCTGAGCGTGAAAATTTTGTAAACGTGGTTTCATATCCATCCCAAAAATCTCCATTGATGATGAGTTGATCGCATGATGAAAATAGCTTTTCTAAATAGGCATACTTTGCCTCTTCAAATACAGCCGTTAGATGAATATCAGAACAAATAATTGTTTTCATGAGAAACCTAGCGTTGTTTGGAGTGCTTTTACTAGACCATGAAGAAAGGTACCATGAGACCTCAAGGTCGTAAAGACTAGGTGATATGGTAACCAGGCAAAATGACTGATGAGTTGAGAGGATGACGCATTCTTCCACATAAACAGAATCTGATTCTTGTATGCCATTATTTCCATTTGTTTTTTTCCAAAAACACTACTATTTGTCGATTCATGATTATGAAACACAATAGATTGTGGTTCAAAGAGCGTCTTCCATCCCTTTTGTTGTGCTCTATACGACAAATCAATATCTTCCCAATACGCAGGCTTATAGTCAGTGTCAAAACCCTCAAGCTCATCCCACATACTCTTTCGAAATGCTCCACTACCTCCCGCTACCCAGGCAGTATCTGATCCATTCTGATTATCAGCACGCTTATGCACAAAAAACCCTCGCTCAAACCAACCTTCTGCTCGACCATACTCTTTATTGCCTTCAGAAGTGGCGATTTCTTTACATCCAACAGCGAACACGCTGTTTTCTGCAAAATGAGTGAGTAATGGTTGTCGAAAGTTCTTTTGAACTGACACGTCATTATTGAGCAATATAATCACCGCATGTTTTGCCAGCGACACACCAAGATTGCAGGTAGCTGCAAATCTTCTGTTTTGCTCACTTTCAATAAGAACGATAGATACACCGTGGTGTGAACCGACAGAGACGTTTGAGGCAGCTGGAGCAGGATCTTTTGATCTATGCAGTGAGTAAGTCTTTGTCAAAAATGAAACAGTATCATCCGTTCCTGCGTCCTCGACAATGAGTAGCTCATCTCCTTTTAAAAGCGCGTCAAAGACTGAAGGAAGGTTTTTTGAAAGCTGGGCTTTCCCACTGTAGGTAGGAATGACAACGGAAACATTCATAGTATTTTTTTAACTTGATTTGCAAACACCTCTTTTGTGTATTTGTGAACCTGGGACTGCATTTTCGTACTAATCCTATCAAATTCTTCATCTTTTCTTTCAAGATGCGTTAGGACAGTTTGAGTTTTTTGAAGTAATTCTGTTGGAGTATTCCAGTACAGAGTAGGGTCATCCACAACCTCTTGTTGGCCTCCTTTTGGAACGACGATAGGAATACACCCAGATGCCATCGCTTCCAAGGTAGTGATTCCAAAGTGTTCCGTATTCTCAGGATGCGTGGATTCATTCACTTCATATCCTGCAGCATGCCAATACATGCTTGCACGCTGATAAAACGACCGAAGTGCATCGTAGGACAAATCAGTATGAATACTCACACTATATCCTCTTGCATGTTCTTTCAATTTTTTTATATACGCATAACTATCTGGGTTAGGATCAACTGATCCCAAAAGTGCCAAGTGCCACTGATCCTTTGGGTGGGTGTCGCTAAACAGCTTAAACGCTTCAATGAGGATATCTTGTTTTTTGCTATTACTCTTGGCATGTGAAAAAAAGCGCCCAACTGAGATAATCAGTTTCTCTTTTTGTACACTTTCGAGTGGGTGGAAGTCATGAACATCCACATACGGAGAAAGAACCTGAATTTTTGATGTTTTCCAAGATTTTTTGAGTATTTCCCCGACAAAATCGGAGTATACGATAATACTCTTCCAGGTCGACAGTTTGAGTGATTCAAAAACAGAAAGTTTTCGCATCCATGGCACCTGAATAATCAGGTGAGATTTTTTCGCACCACTGGCAAAAAAACTTCCATCCGTCATCGCAAAAAGTACATCGTATTTTCTTGTTTCTTGGAAAATCTGCACACTTGAGCGGGGAGAACCAATGACTGTACTTCGCACTTGTACCTTTGAAAGATCAAGACCAAACGTTTTTTCATACACGCGCAGCTTCTTTTCAGTCTGCACAACTTGCGCTTTTGAAACGAGTAGGAAGGTATCAGCCGATCTGCTAGAGCTTTCAGCAATAGAAAGCAAGTATCTTTCACCGCCTCCGCTATGTTTGGGGATATATGGGGAATACAGCGCAACTGTTTTCATCGTCTACTTTCTCTAATCAACTACTCTGCTTTGTCAAACCTTCTGTCATCCTCGAGGAGGCATCACGCTTAGCGTGATAGCCTGCGTCGGGGATCCAGGCATTCTTGCTATTGTTCTAAAAACAATGAACTGCTATCTCCTGACCCCTGAAACCTTGTACCTTGCCCCTGCTATCTTCTCGTCCCTTGTACCTTGTACCTCGTCCCTCGCCCCGTGTGTGTCATCCTGAGCGTGGGCTAGCTAAGCTGGCCGTAGTCGAAGGATCCCTTTCGTATCTACTATCTCGTCCCTTGCCTCTGTCCTCTGTCTCCTATTTTCCCTTTTTATTTTTTTGATTCCAGGAACGTACAATTTCTTTTTCAATTGCCTGATACCTCTCATCGAGTGACGGTTTCTGTTGCAACTCCCAGAGTCTTTCATACACAAAAAAGCGATTGATTGCCTGCTGAAAAGATTCAATCCATCCCTCCATTCCATCTTTGTAACCCTTTTTTATGATGAGCCTTCGGATAAACTCCATTAAAAACTTACGAACGAGGGTAAATGGCTTCACTGGCTTTGTGCCAGCATCAAGAAGTAGCTTTGCTTCGATATCAGTCCACGTATAGGACTTGATGAGTCCATCCCGTATATTTCTATGCGTTAAATGAGCAAGTGGTTCTTGTAACAGTCCTACAACTCCCTCAACACTTGCACTTTCGTGAACATCACCTGACCATTTTTTTAGATGAGAGCGCTTAAAAAGTCTAACTATTTTATCTTCTTCCCATCCTCCATGCTCCATCCATTTCCCAAAGTGGATATTATTCCTCGCAAGAGCGTATGCTGCGTTTGAAGTAAACTGAATTGATTTCACGATCTCATCAGCGAGCTTCGGTGTCACTCGTTCATCAGCATCGATATACAAAATCCAATCCATGGTGCTTGCATCCATACCAGCGTTTCGCCAATCCTTAAAACTTCCACCTGTCACTTGAATAATTTTTGTTCCCTCTCTGTTTGCGATACCTACAGTATTGTCGCTTGAGCCGGAATCCACCACAATAATTTCATCAGTGAAGCGCAGTGAAGCCAAACAATTCGCAATCATGGCTTCTTCATCTTTGGTGATGATGACAGCACTTATTGTTTGTTTTGAAGTTTGTGATGTTGATTGCCCCATTGACCTCCTAGTGCATGCAGTATACCAAGGCGTACAGCGTGATTGCCAGTGAGAAACAATCGTCGAGCTTCATTGAGAAGTGCAAGTTTTGTCTTCTTTGAGGCATAGGTTAAGCCAAAACGAATCCTGTTTCGCGTTTGATAGTAGGAATGAAGTGAGGAGCCACTCCCATCTGAAGAGCCAGCATTACTGTGATACAGAACTGCGTTGGGTTCAAACACTATTTCTTTTCTCTTTTGCAAAATTCTCATCGACAGATCAGCATCTTCATAATACAAAAAATATCGTTGATCAAAACCTTTTACAGATTTCCAAATTTTGGGAGTCGTCAGCATACAACATCCGGTCGCAAACTCAGTTGTATATGGTTTTTGTATAAGGGGTGATGTGAGATCAATTTTCTCAACTATCTCAAAGAAAACTCTTTCAATTCGTGACAAGAATGTTTGTGATTGATGGCGCGAGGCAAGAGAAATAGATGTATCAGTAGCAAACTGCCCTCTATCTACTTCATCAACACCTTTATGAAATAAAATCATGTTCTTCCAATCAATCCCACCACCTCCATACCACACCACCTTTCCACGTTCATGTTCCTTATAACTTTTTTTGTGAAACTCATTTCCTTTTTCAAAATAAATTTTTGGAACAACAATGCCTGTCTCTCTATTGCTTTGAAAAGTCTCAACAAGCTGACGCACCATACCTTTTGTTACTCTCGTATCGTTATTTAAAAACAAAAGATACTCTATCTCTTGTTTTTCGATTTTTGAGTTTTTGATAACCCAGTCTACAGCTTTGTTATTTCCTTCTGCAAAGCCATAGTTTTCTTTTGAAAGAACTAGTTTAGCTTTTGGAAACTCTTCAGGTTTCGGAGGATTTTTCGATGCGTTATCCCAAATGACTATTTGGTAGGAATCTTTTTCATCCTTGAATGATAAAAGTGATTGGACGCATTTTTTTGTCAAGCGTGTTGAGTTGTAGTTTAAGAGGATGATCGCAATAGTAGACATACATTACGTTACAAGTTTACGTCGTACCTTTTGTACGAGGGCAGACAATCCTCGCGATTTTTTTACTTTTTCATTTGCGACCCAGTAACTAGTCGCTCTGCATGCATCATTGACGGAAAGCTCAATACTATCTAGGGACGTTTCTGTATTGTGTTTTGCTTTCTCCCATAGCTTCATTTGCACAACTAACATGTATATTGCTTGAAGCAAGGATACAACGAGTCCATGCTTTCCATCTTTATAGCCTTCTTGTGCAAAAAATCGACGATGAAACTCCGCAAAAAAAGTCTGAAGAAAGCTTTCATCACTAGGAGTAATTCCTTGAGCCTCAATTTTTTGTGTTTCAAGTGTTGTGTAGACGTTGAGGCGTAAAAGATACTGTTCAACGCTATCGTAGTGATGATGAATCAGTGCAAACTCTTGTAGAGCTTCAATTTCTGCGGTAACTCCTTCAATAACCGGTTGCGAGTGAACGTACGATGGATAGCTACAAGTACCAGTACGAAAAAAACGCACAATATAATCTGGCCAAAAACCGCTATGCTCCATCCACTTCCCAAAGATAATATTTGCTCTTGGAACCTTGTAACCGTTGACCCCTGATATAGTCATCAGTTCCTGAAATTTCTTTGCGAGTGTTTCAGGTACCTCTTCATCACTATCGACTATCAGTGTCCAGTCTGTTTTCACCTTTTTTATATAGTGATTGCGAATTGGATCAGCGAATTGAATTTGTTTTTCTTTATGTTTTTTTGCGATCGCAAGGGTCTCATCACTGCTCTCCATATCAATAACAAACACCTCGTCGCAGAAACGAAGTGAGCTCAAACAAAGATCCAAGGTTTTTGCTGAGTTTTTGGTATGAACTAAGGCTGTAATTGTAGGCATACAATATGACTAATACTACTGTTTTTTAAGCAACGAAAACACTTCTCGTTTGACTGTACTATATCCTAAAAGCAGGATCATTGCAGTGTACACGCATACACCGACCAACACTCCAATAAAAAAGTGCATGAAAGAAATCTGCCAAATCGCTTGTGTACTAAACAATGTCACTGCCATAACGAGTGTGGCAAATACTTGCCTCCAGATATTCTCAAGGAAAGAAAACTCAACATACTTTTTAACAAGCAACACCACAAAAAGTGACGTGAGGGCAAGCACTACGCCGATAATTGCGACCGATTCATACCCAAACCAACGAAAAAAGAATGGAAACAGCATCCACTGAGAAATCGTCCAAAAAATCATCATTCGCAAAGATTCACTAATCTTTCCAATCGCATTGAGTGTGTTTATCAGTGGAGTTGAGAACGCGGCGAATGCAAGACTAATACAAAAAAGAATAAGTGACAAAATCGCCGGTCGCCATTTCTCATATTCAGGAACTAGAACCAAAATTGGAAAAATCATCACGGATATTCCTGCAAAGAGTGGGAACGCAAGTAATGTAATAAAAAATAAACTCTTTTCGATCGCTCGTCGAAGTAAATTTTTATCGTGTTGCAGACGAGAAAAGGCTGGAAACGTCAGTGCAGTTACATTATCAACAGTGAGACTATACGGAAGTCTTGACCATTGTTTTGCCCAGGTAACATATCCATATTCGCGAGCCGGAATAAGAATTGCCACAGTGATGTAGAACACGTCGTCTTTCGCTTTCGCGAGCATGTCATTTAACTGAAAAGCCCCTCCTACTTTCAACAACTCTTTGAGTGACGAGAGTGAGAGAGCGATTCCCATCTCCCAGCGCTTAATACAAAACATAACCAATACACCTACAATCGCTTTTACCAGAACAGCGATCGTAAAGCTCATCACCCCATAGCCATTGAACGCTAAAGTAACCGCGATGATATTAAACACAATTGTTTCAATGATCGCAGGTATAACAAGCTTGCCAAATGCCAACTCTCGTTCAAGTAAAATACTTGAAATGGTTTTTAAGGATACGATCGGAAATGATAACCCAAAAGCCAGTGCTAGATACACACCTTGGGTATCGAGTTTTCCGTAGGAATGCAGCAGACTACTTGTTGCTGCAATCAACACAAAAATAAACCATGAGAGTGTCTGTTGCACGGTAAATGTCGTGCGAAGCTCCGTTACTGTTGGAGCGGTCTTCTTTTGAATAAGTGATGCAGCCAATCCAATATCAGAAATAATAGTAAAAAAGTTTGTAATCGTAACCACAATTCCATAGATACCGAAATCTTCAGGGGAAAGTTTAGCCGCTAGGAGTAGCTGAGCAACCAGCGTAACTCCTGTAAGGAGAATAGTTCGAGAGAAAAAAGAAACAACACCGATAAGTGAGCGCTTTTTTACCGTTTCGATATCCATGCCTTCCTGACCTTGCAGTTTTGCACCAGAGCCATCAGCTGACACATCGAAATCTTTTTGTGAATTTACTTCTTCCATAGTTTTTTCCATCGAAAATCTTTCATACCAATCCCCAAGAGAACAAATACTGAAACAATACTTACGACATTTGCAAACTTTCGAATCGGAGTATCAGTCAATTGTATCCGAATCGAGGAAAAACCTGAAGGGAGAGGTAGTTGATACACAGGAAATGTTGGATTTACAAGTAATGTCTTCTCTTCTCCGTTTATCCAAACCCTCCATCCAGGAAATGTAAATATCCCTACAGTAATCCCA
Organism: uncultured Pseudomonadales bacterium; assembly: GCA_964492495.1. GTDB lineage: Bacteria > Patescibacteriota > Microgenomatia > UBA1400 > UBA12028 > CAZBKJ01. The sequence goes on along the minus strand of CAZBKJ010000003.1, from coordinate 12,789 downwards.
CAAGGTTTTTGGCAGGATGCGACTGCTTCGATACGTGTTGGAGTGTTTTTTATTACTTCGATCTGCGTTTCAGAATTGCCTGTGAGGCGAGGATATGGTTCTGGAAACCCTCTGGTCTCAATTCCTTTTGGAAGATAGTCATTGAGTGTCTTACTTAACTCTCTTTGTATATAGTCTGGGTCAGTTCGATAAAACTCATCAGTGTTTGTAATAAATTTCTCTGGTAAAAAAAATCGAGCCTGAAGTACAGCAAAAGCAACAAACACCAAACATACACTAATCACTTGCAGTTTTTTGTAGTTTGAAAGGAGGAGAATAGCGTAACCTGATAGGATGGCCAAGAATACATGTGCGAAGGTAAAAAATCGCCATGGAAACTGCATAAACGTAAGCAGTGAGATTCTCTCCCACACCAACACAGATTTATTGGTTGTCATGAATACACTTCCAGTAAAGAGTGCGACAAGAAGAAGATACTTGACGGTGGAAACAGAAATTTTCTTTGTGGTATACACAAAGCGACAGAATCCAATAGCGAAAAGACCCAATGGAATCCATCCCAGAGCAAAGCTGATTCCGTCTTCAAGCCCTGGTTGTGATCCACCATACCCCCATGTACCAAAGAGTAGTTGGCGAAGTGCTACGAAGTGATTGTGATAGTCAAAATAGCCAACAGTTATTGTTTCTTCAATTCGTGTGAAGTCCTTTTCAAAAAAAGCAGGCAGGATATAAAAGCTGGAAAGTCCAACTGCGAGCAGAATACTTACAAAGAATGTCAAAAAATTCTTTTTGCTGTGATAGTAAAATACTCCAAAAACGAAGCAAATAACGAGCGCGATCATCCCCGTCAAATTGTGAGAAAGAAGAATCGCAGCTAGTGAAAGCGAGGTAACACTAACTCCAATTTTGTAATTCTTCTGAGTGATGATAATTCCATACAACGCAAAAGGAAGAAGTACCATTGCCATCGCTTCACCTACTGCCCCTCGTACAAATAAATCAACACCACGGTACGAGGAAAATGAAAAAGCAGTCGCAGCAATAATCCCTGCGTACGTCGATAGATCGTGAGTTTCCTTTTGCATCAACTCTTTTGTGCATACATACACTCCTGCAAAAGCCAATACTGCGTTGAGTAGATACAAAAATTTGATAGAGTAGATTGCATTTTGTGTAAATACATACGGAATTTGAGCAACATAGTACGGTAAAGGAGCATAAAAATTAAACAATGGCATGCCAAATCCGAAACCAAAGTTTTCTGACCACCTGACTGGAAACTCACCACTACGAAGCGATCTATTCATCTCAACAATTCGTGCCGCATGGGTAAAGTCATGAGGTCGAAAAAAATCAGAACGAAATATAGAAAAACTCGTAAAAACTATACATAACACCCCAAAAAAAACTGGGAGAGACAGACGACTGGTGAGGTGTCGTAAGAAGTTCACAGGCTTCGTACCCGGTACAATACAAGTGATGGCGCATTTCCTGGACGTGGTATCTCGAGAATTTTTTCAAGGTTTTGAGTTTCTATGAGAGCGAAACGGTGACTATTCACAGCGTAGTACAGTTCTGCAGTTTGTTGTTGCTCTAGGTACTTTTGTGGGAGTGTGTTTGGCGCAACACCAATACCATGGATTTCCACACCTTCAAGTGCTTGCGGGCCGTAGAAATACATAAATAGACCATCTGGAAGTGTTCCAAATGAGCCTTCAGTTAGGACAATAATTCGCTTCTCTCCACGAAGTTCACCGTGTCTTTTGACAATAAAGTCGTACACTTCTCTATTTCCAAAACCGGCTGACCATTCCTCAATATATTGAGTTCGGTCAATCGCCACAAAAGGAATTTTTCCGACATCACTCACACCAGGAATGATAAACAACATACTTTGAATTCCACAGAAGAGCAAAAGGAACCAGCCAATGAACTTTCCTTTGGCTTTTGAAAGCAAACTTTCAAGTCCGATAGCGGCAGCAATCGTGACAAAAGGCGCGATTGGCAGAAAATACCGTGGATAGAGTACCCGTCCAAATGCAATCAGTGGAATTGCAAAAATAAATGCAGAGCCCAATAAAAATGCGACTGTTTTTCGAGTCCTTCTTTCGTACAAACCAAAAAGTGAGAGAAGTATTGCCCCGACAGTGAGATACGCACTTGTCCATACAATCTCTCTTGGAAGGCTTGAGAACAATACATACTTCCATTCTCCACCCAAAAGTTCTTGGATAGTAAATCGGTACTCGCTACTTCTTGAAAATAATGCACCAAAAAAAGGAGAGATTCGTAGCAGAAGGAAAAGCACTCCACCCAAAAGACCCCCAATTCCAATGAAGAGTACAGACTCATACAGCTTTTGTATTGTTGACTTGGTATTCTTTTGAACCCGAATCAGTGCAAAAAATGACGTACTCGCAATCACAGGCACTGCAAACATTGCAGGTGTTTTTGTAAGGAGAGCTCCTCCAAAACTTACAGCCAACAATAAAATATCAGGGATTGTATCGTATGCAATTTTTCGCTCTCTCTGGCAGGCGCGAGCAATTTTGAGTGAAAAGTAGATAGCTAGTGTTATACACAGCGTGAGTAAACCATCCATCAGTGCCATTCGATGGTAAAACCACCAAAATGGGAGAAATATCGTAAATAACTGGGAGAAAAGGACAACGCTTTTTCGTCCAGAAAGGATCGTCGCAAGCTTGCCTACTGCAAATACAGTCGCAAGACCAATAGCTACAGAAGTCAGTCGAGCAATCCAGAGCGGATCAGAAAAAAGACGAAGAGTAAGCGATAAAATCCAGATGAAAAGAGGAGGTTTGCCATCAGCAAGTGAAAAAAACGCATATCGAGAAGCATCATCAATGATCAGTTGTGCCCAACGAATATAGATCGCTTCATCCGCAAACACCGGTAAGAGTGTTAAGAATGGAACATGAGTTACACAATACAGTAGACTCAGCCAGATCCAGTTTGGTAGCTGTGCTAGTTTACGTCGCATTTTTTGTTTTTCTACTACTTCTAAACTGTATACCAAAATAGAGAAGAAAAAATATCGGAACCGCTGACCAGGTAATGAGTCTCATTTGAAGTTGTATTGTATCGCTATACCCACCTTCGAGCAAAAAAGGAAGATATCGCAGGCAACTTGTAAATGACAAGGTCAAGAGAAAGTATCGCAACATCTTGGATGAGAGAAACGGAAGAAATGTCAGCGACCATATCAGATACCAAGGATTAAACTGCTGAGACCTCTCAGTTACAAGTGGAAGAAGCAATGCCAATGCAGATAGTTCTGCCCAGTTTTCACCAAAAAAGCGAAGACACTTTTTTAGAAGTGGATGGAGTACAGTTTTTTTCTCAAGCTTCCAAAACAGTAGGAGTCCCCAAATTGGAACAAGGACAAGTGTGGCTTCTTTTATTTGAATAGAGATAAAAAGCAAGACTAGCGAAATGATGCTCTGAAAAGAAAAGAGTTTTCTTGATTGAAACAAAAGCCAAAAAGATCCGAAAGCAAAGACCATCATCCACACGTCGTTGTGACCATTCATACATGTTTCAATGACGACCAAGGGATTGAGTGCAAAAGGAATGAGGGAAAATACCACATTTTTTTTGATTCCATTCTTTTTTTGTTGGAGATACACCTGAAACTGAAGCCAAAGTAAAACAAAAAAACCAAGTACCATGCTGAGCTTAAATGCAAGAAATGTGGTAATAAATTTGTCAAAGCCTAGCATACTTGGAACAAGAGAAAGGTACGTCCACACATACCCGTATGGAGCAGTCGTATGGACATTATGCATAAAACGAACCCATTCATCCGAAGGTGCTATTTCAAGTGCGCTGCGTACATGTGGATCTTGTCCATACACAAGAACCGCTTTGGCATTAAACATATAGTTAAACAAATCATGGGAAAGAGCGTTGTTTGAAAAAAGTAACAGAGCGGCACAGCAGGCAAACACTGCGATGCGTAACTGCTTGTTTTCCGAAGAGGCATTCTTCTCGCGAAGATAGAACACGTACAAAGCAAAAGACAAAAGAATAAGAAGTATATAGACCCACGAGTTCGTTGACCTCGAAACCATCCACATACGCTCTTGAAACTGCACAAACAACGGATGGGAAAAGAAATAGAGATTTTTATCTGTCTGTGTAAAACTCCAAAAGAACAGTGATACAGATGTGAAAATCAAGGCAAAATAATACAGAAAATACTTCATTCGTTCCATAGTATCCGCCCCTGGAGAAAAAAGAAAGTATTTGCAGAAACTATCAGTCTTTGTACAACCCGTTCAAATCTGCAACTCGAATTCGAATAATATCTTTGAGCATTTTAATTGAGTCAATGACCGGATCAACTCGAGATGTTTTCACATACTTCCAAAATACCGGCACTTCTGCAATCTTCAGTTTATACTTCTTTGCAAGATACAGTAGCTCAACATCAAACGCTCCAGTAAATGCTCCCGAGAGCTCGCCTTTTCCAGAGTACACATAAACTTTTGGTGCCAAAAGGTCAACAGCTTTCTTGGTAAAAAGCTTAAATCCGCACTGTGTGTCTGCAATTCCACCAATCGCGATGATTTTTACCAAAAAATTAAATCCTTTTCCCATTAAATGTCGATGTATTGGCTCTCTCTTTCGTTCAGCTCCCTGAACTTCACGAGAACCAATCACAACATCATAGTCTTTTTCAACAAACGGAAGAAGTTTTTCAATCTCCGTGAGCGGGGTTGCCTGATCAAAATCAGAAAACAATCGAATATCTCCTTTTGCTTTTTGAAGTGCTTCAAGAACGGTCGGACCTTTCCCTCTATGTGGAAGCGGAATATATCGAACGTTTGGATGTGACGAGGCAAATTTTTCAAGTTCTCTTGCTGTTCCATCGGTGGATCCATCATCAGCCAGTAACACCTCCCAAGCCCAGTCTACGGTGCCTAAGTAGGTGATAACGTCATCAAGAACACCCTTTTTGACATTAGACATTTCGTTATAGGAAGGAAAAATGATTGATACTAGCATAGGGATGAATACAGTGTATTCACATATTGTAGCGCATGAGCCTGAAAATTCACGCCTACTGCTTTTGAATAAAGGTGTTTTTGAGTTTATACACAGTTATCGCTCCAAATTTTTTTGTGGCAAGAAGCTCACCGAACGCCATTTTTTCTCGAATCCATGCTTCTCTTCGAGCTGGGAAATAGCCATCTTCTTCCACGGCAAGGAAGATGAGTGGTTGTTGTTCTACATGCTCTTTTGGCTGTATGCCTGTTTTCTTCCCGATCCAGGAAAATACATAACGATGCGGGTCATCCTGATAGTTTGGGGCGTAGACCCATACACCATAGTCTTCACCACTTGCCTGTTCGATCATCCAATGTGTTTCATCAACTTGCATCTGGAGTGAATACCGGTTCTCGTATGGTTGCAGTATTTCTGTCCATTTTGCAAAATTTAGCATAGCCGAAACGACAACAAACACGCCAAGCCCAAGTTTTAGAATCACATTCTTTGGATTCTGTTGAAGCACAATTACAAATGTAGTCACGAGAAGGAGATACAAAACTAGATGTTGCGAAAGAATATAGTAATCCCAGAAATTTCCATGATTCCCAGTGTATGTCGCATGAAACACCAACGGCACAACAAACCACAAAAATATCATTCGCCATCCACGCGAACTCCAAAGCTGTTTCCAATAGAAAGCGATACAACCAAGCAGGAAGATGAGGGTTACACCAAATAGCCAGTGATGGTTTACAAAAAGCCCCCTTGCGTATAATTCATAGAGAAGCTCCACTCTATCAACGAAAATATCTGAGAGCGTTTTCTCATGAGTTGTCTGAAAGGCAGCAATGAGATTCTTTGTTACCAAAAAATTGTGTTTTAGCTCAAAAATAAATTGAGGTACAAGCGTCATCACACCACCCAGTCCTAGACCAAAAAGATTTTGAAGTAACGGCTGGAGTTTATGAGATCGAAATTCTTGTATGTTTTTCCAGGATAGGATTACGTACTCGTAGAGTACGATGAGTGCAACTGTTGGGATAAACCATACTGCATTTGCAGCTTCCAACTGCAAACAAATACCAAAAACGACGCCGGAAAGGACAAAAAATTTCAGCTTTTTTTCTTCTATCGCTTTCCAGAGTAAATAAAAGCCAAGCAACGCAAAAAATGGCAGTGTAGTCGGATTTGATAACCAACGAGAGAACAAAATATTGGAGAAGGAAAAGGTATAGAGGATGCTTGTTGCAAAACCTGCTGTTTTTCCTGCAACTTTTGACGCAAAGAGATACAAAAGAAGGACGACCCCAACATGAAAGAGTGCCATCACGTATGCCGCGACCATGGGACTACCCGATCCAATCAAATACAACGGAGTGATAAAGTAAAACCAAAATGGACCAAGGAATACTCCCGTAAGTCCTGTCGTTGGACCGATGAGCGTAATATCACCTTGAAGAATTTTTTGAGTTGCGAACGCATCTCGTCCTTGGTCATACGCAAACAAAAGATCACGGTATAGTCCGTAGGAGCGCAAGTAAAAAGCGACAATACATAAAAAAAGAAGGAGTCCTATTTCCACCTTCCTTTTAGCAAAAAATTTCATAGTTCACTTGTTATCGTTCTAAAACGACAACATGCGCTCCATTTTCAATAGTAAACTCATCGACAATATCTCGATTTGGCCAGACTGCAACTTTATACTGCGGTGTATCAAGCGGGTTTTTTGATCGACGCTCATCTATCACAAACAATCGCTTAAATGTCCAAATATCCTCTTCCTTTGCTGGTACGTACTTCATTGTAGTTAAAAAGTAACGGTAATTCATCCCAAGAAAGTCATTGTTCTCTGTCAAAAGAAGGATGTCATAACTTTGACCATCTTGCACTCGAGATTGAATCTGTTCTGCTGTTTCCCGAAATACATCAACATTTAAGCCAAGTGTGTGTTGTCCTGGATAGTTTCGTAGCGAAAAAATCACGATCAGCGCTAGAACCGAAATAGCAAATGGACGCAAAAATATATTTTCCCAAAGCGCATAAATCATGATCGCAAGCACAAACGTGCCAATCGGGAACATGAATCCTAAGTAGTGATCAAAGATAGATTCTCGGTAAAAGCTAAAGATGAAAAGTGAGAACAAAAAGACAAGCGATATAAATACCTTGCTGCGTTTGTATTTTTTTTCTTGCCCAAAGAAAGCTCCCCGAATAAGTAGGTAGAGTGATACGAGAATGCCAATATATCCCCCGTTTTGAGGAAGCTTTAATCCAAATCCTTCAAATATATTTCGAAGGTATAGTCCGACACTTGCATAAAAGAGTGCTGACAGCTCGCTTACTTTTCGAAAATGTGACTCACCAGCAGGCTTGTCAAAAAAAGACTGAAACGCCTTTGCAATTGAGTGATCATGTCGAAAATCAAAAGCGACAAGTGGGAAGAGTGAGGCAATACCAATCAAAATTCCAATCAGTGTAGTTACGAAAAAATCACGGGAGAAGTTTTTTGATCGAAGCTGTTTGCCTAAATCAAAAATCCATACAAAAAATGCGCTCATGATCAGTATGAGTGTGATGTAGTGAAGTTGCAAAAGTATCGCACATAAAAGTCCAACCCATCCCCAAATTTTTCTGTTTCCCTTCAATGAGAGATACAAACAGTACACTAAAAGAACACTAAAAAAAGGAACGATATTCGGATTCCATGAAAAGCGTACATTTGTAACAACGATGGGACTGATCGCGTAGATCGCCATACTAATGAATGCGATTTCTTTCCCAAACATTTTTTTCCCAACAACATATATGAGAGCGAGCGTCATGACCCCCACAAACGCCACAGCCAATGTTGGACCGATTGGATCAGGATACGAAAGCAGAAGCGGAAACACCATGAAGTAGTAGTAAAACGGGCCAAGATACATATTCCCAACACTTGTCACCGGGCCTATTAATGCTGGTTGCCGTTCAAACATGATGCGTCTGGCAATCAGAGCATCTCTACCCTGATCACCCAAAAACTGCATGGTATGACGAATCTTATAAAAACGGAAAAAAGTACCTATGAGTAGCAGGAAGATAAACAGAAGAAGTGATTTTTGTCTCAGGATTTTCTGCATACTGTAATCAGATCGAGCACAAAATCACCGTCATTGTGGTAGCCACGCTACTTCTATTGTTTCACAACTTGCTCGTTTGCCGTTTTTTTCCAAATGATTTTTGAGTAGATAACAAAGTTTACAAACATTCCGATAATGACCGCAAGTATAAACCAGACAAACTTTAAGTCATCTGATGTGTAGTGTGTTCCAAAGCCCACAACCACTTTCTGAATAACAACTGCTCCAAGCGATGCAATATTAAACTGAACGAACTTTTTGATAAGGGCAACTGGTGTCCTCACTTGACGCTCTGAGAATGTCCAAAAGTTATTGAACATGAAGTTTGAGACAATTGCGACCTCTGCACCTATTGCAGATGCATCTCCAGGCGAAAAGCCAATACGCTGTGAACTCAGTACGCCCAGGGCTGTTGCATTGATAACAAACCCAATTCCACCAACGATACCGAACTTAAACACATGGCTCGCCACAATTTCTTTTGCTCTTGCAACTAGAATATATTGGAGTGCACTTTTAATATAATCAGGCCCGAGCTTTGATTGACCAACTTTACGATCAATAAACTGGATAGGAACTTCAACAATCCTAAAACCCTTGCGCAGAGTCTTATGCAAAAAGCCTATCTGAAATGTATACCCACTAAACTGCTTCGTATCCATTTCACCGCGAATTGCCAAGAAAACCTCTTTGGTGATTGCTCGATATCCAGTGGTCCAGTCATGAATCTGAAAATTTGTTAATACAACCATGTTTACCAGATTGCCAACAATACTTAAAAACTTGCGACTAAAGCCCCAGTCACTTGGAATAGAGCCACCTTTGATATACCGAGATCCAACAACAAGGTCGGCACCTTTTTCAATTTCTGCAAGAAATGTTGGAACTTTTAATGGATCATGAGAAAAATCAGCATCCATCTCAAACACAACATCGGCTCCCAAGCGATCAAATGCCTCTTCCATTCCTTTAAGGTATGCACTCCCAAGACCTGCTTTCTCTTTATTTACAAGTAAGTGAATTTTCTTGTTTTTCTTTTTGAGAGCTTCGACTGCCTCTGCTGTTCCATCAGGACTTGTGTCATCGACCACTAAAATCTCCATGTCCCAGTTGGGAATCGACGAAAAAATCTCAAGCAATACAGGAATGAGCGCAGAAACATTCTCTCGTTCGTTATATGTCGGAATAATAATGATTGCTTTTTTCATAAAACTTCTGTTTTCTCGTCTCTATTTCGCTATTATTCTTTAAACTACCCAAGTTGCCGTTGAGGCAACATGGAGTGGAGAAGCTCTGACCTCTGATACCTTGAACCTCTCCCTTTTATTCTTCGACTACCCAAGTTGCCGTTGAGGCAACATGGAGTGGAGAAGCTCTGACCCATGAAACCTTGAACCTTTGTCCTTGTTATCGTTTGCCTGTTCTAATCCACTAATCTCACTAGTCCTACTAATCTACTAGTCTTACTGATCTACTTATCTTTCTCCGCTTCCAGTTCTGCCTCAACCATGATCTTCACCAGTTCCTTAAAGCTTGTTTTAGGTTCCCATCCCAGGATTTTTTTCGCTTTTGACGCATCGCCGATCAAGAGATCGACTTCTGCTGGTCGATCGTACTTCGGATCGTGCTCAATGATACTTTCCCAGTCAGAAATTTTTGCAACTTTACATGCTTCTTCGAGGAATTCCCTGACAGAGTGTGTTTCACCGGTTGAGATAACAAAATCCTCAGGTGTTTCTTGTTGCAGCATCAACCACATGGCTTCCACATAGTCTTTTGCATATCCCCAGTCTCGCTTCGCATCCATATTTCCAAGTTTTACTTTTTCCTGTTTTCCATATTTGATTCGGGCAACTGCATTGGCAATTTTTCTTGTAACAAACTCAAGCCCTCGACGAGGTGATTCATGATTGAATAGAATCCCAGAAACAGCGAACAAATCAAACGACTCTCGGTAGTTTACAGTAATCCAGTGACCATATACTTTGGCTACACCATACGGTGAGCGAGGATAGAATGGGGTTGATTCTTTTTGTGGAACTTCTTGGACTTTTCCAAACATTTCTGACGAGCTTGCTTGATAAAAGCGTGTATTTGGACAGACATAACGTACAGCTTCAAGCATACGTGTGACTCCAAGGCCAGTGTATTCTCCGGTAAGCACCGGTTGTTTCCATGAAGCATGAACAAATGACTGAGCAGCTAGGTTATAGACTTCATCTGGCTGGATCTCCGCCAGCGCACTGGTGATGGAGTGTTCATCAGTCAAGTCTCCTGACACCAGTTCGAAGTTGTTTTGATGAATAATATGTTCAATACGAGAGTAGTTTTGTGTACTACTTCGTCGGTTCATTCCGTAGACGATGTAACCTTTTTCCAACAGCAACTCAGCTAAGTAGGAGCCATCTTGTCCGGTAACTCCAGTAATAAATGCCTTTTTCATAAAAACCCTTTCTGTTTCTCTTGCCTCTATTGTCATTCCCATGTCTATGGGAATCCATTCATTCTTCTGTATTGATCTAATCCACTAATCTTACTAGTCTTACTAGTCTCCTACTCCTTCTTTCTCCACTCATCCAGTACATTTTGTAGTTCTTCATCAATCGATACTTTTGGTTCCCAACCGAGCGACCTCATCTTTCCATTGTCAGCAATTAAGCCCGGTACGTCAAGCGGTCGGATTCGCCCTGGGTCAGTTTCTACAACAATTGGCACGTTTGCCATAGAAGAAAGTTTCTGTACAACAGCCTCAATTTGAATTCCCACTCCCGAGCCAATGTTGTATACCTCGCCTTCTACACCTTTTTCCATGAGTAGTATGTACGCCTGAACAACATCAACAACACTTGAAAAATCTCGAACCGCATCCAAGTTGCCCACTCGCAGTGTTTTTTGTTCGCCCTTTTCTATAGCCACAATTTGTTTTACAAATGCGGGGACAGCAAAATCGCCTGTTTGTCTTGTCCCAATATGATTAAACGGTCGAGCTCTGACAATATGTAGATTAAATGACAAAAAATAACTGTGTGCTAACAAATCTTGAGTAACTTTAGAGACTGCGTATGGATTAACCGGGAAGAGACCGACTGATTCATCAATCTTTTCTAAAGGTGGAGTCACCATACCATACTCTTCTGCAGAACCAATAGTCAGAATTTTTGCGTTTTTAGCATGATTTTTAATACTTTCCAAAACATTAAGCTGCAGATTGATGTTGTTTGCAAAGAGCTCACGGGCTTTATCAAAACTCTTTCCAACGTATGCAAACGATGCTAAATGAAACACCCAGTCAGGTTGAATCTCTTTGAAAAATTCCTCAGTAGCTTCGGGACTGCTGAGATCAACTTTGCGGTAGTGATCATCAGGCAAGAATCGAAGACTTGGATCGACGGCAGAAAAAGTTGTGGAAAAAATGTTTGTATAGCCTTTGGCTAAAAGTTGCTCAATCAAGTGGGAGCCAGCAAACCCTGTTCCTCCAGTGACGACAATCTTTGGTTGCTTTTGTATATCCATGATCTTATTGTATCCCAATTCCAATGTAGTGAAAACCATGCTCTTCTACTGTGTCCTTCGTGTAAAGGTTTCTCATATCAATAAAAAATGCATTCGGTGACATTTTTTTTGAAAGATCCTGAAGACTCATTGTTGCAAAGTCTTTCCACTCCACAAGAATCATGACAACATCTGCTTTTTGTACTGCTTCCTCAAGAGATTGGGAGATCGTCAAATGTGTGGATGAGAGTTTTTCTTGAGATTTTCCCCAGTTCGCAAAGACAGTATTTGCCATTGGATCATAGGCAGTGACGACAGCCCCTTTGCGAAGAAGAATTGGAACAATTTTTGTACTAGGGGCTTCGCGGATATCATCGGTATTTGGTTTGAAAGAAAGTCCAAGGACTGCGACTTTTTTTCCGTTCCAGCCACCGACTTTTTTTTCAAACTTGGAAAGTAGTGAGCTTACTCGTTCTTCATTGAGGTTACTTACCGTAACCATCAAATTATTTTCTTGCCCAATCCCTTTCGCATAGGCAGCAAGTTCCTTTACATCCTTTGGAAAGCAACTTCCACCATATCCAAGGCCGGGATACCAGTAATGGCTACCAATTCGTTTATCCATCCCAATCCCTTTGATAACTTCAGTGATCTCTGCACCATTTGCCTCACAGAGGTTCGCAATTTGATTGATAAAGGTAATTCTTGTGGCCAGATAACTATTTGCTGCATACTTTGTCATCTGTGCACTTTCGGGCTTCATAATAAGAATCGGAGCATCAAATGATTCGTGTAGTGTTTTTAAGGTGGCAATCGCCTTTTGCTCTGTCGCTCCAATGATGATTCGATCAGGATGAAGTGTATCGTGAACAGCACTTCCTTCACGTAAAAATTCAGGCAAAGATGCTACAAAGAAACTCCTTTCAGAATTTTTACTCTTGGAATTTGGATTTTGGATTTTGGATTTTTGTATCAGCTCTCGTACCTTGTCACATGTTCCAGGGGGAACAGTTGATTTGATCGCTACAACGGTATGTTCTTTGAGGTATGGTGCGATACTTTCTGCCACCGAAAACACAAACTTCAAGTCTGCTTGACCATCTTTTGCCGACGGGGTTCCAACTGCGATGATGATCACATCACTTTTTGGGATCGCTTCCTTGTA
>CAZBKJ010000002.1:45785-54567 GCA_964492495.1 uncultured Pseudomonadales bacterium | reverse complement strand
CTTTATAGGCATATTCTGCCATATCGAAAATCTGGCTATTTCGGTGGGCAGGCAGCAAAGAAAGAGTAAGACTTTCTTGAATTGTTTCAATCTGATACGATAAACGCTATTGTTGTAAAAGGAACGTTGTATGCAAACCAAACAAATACTTGTTTTAGCAATCGTTTATATTGCCGTCAGTGCAGTTTCATTTGGCGGATTTAAGCTTGCCTTAGCAAATGGATCTATGTCTCCTGCCGGAATAGGTGGAGCAGGTGGACTCTCAGGACTGATCTCACAAACTGTTCCCAAGAGTTCTGGTGGAATTGATGTTGATCAAAACTTGCCAAAGACAGAAGAGTGTCCGCTCAATGGACAGATGTACACCGCTCCAGAAAAAGAAGCGTGGCTCAAGAAACGACCACTGGCTGTCATGATCGAAAATCACGTCGATGCCAGGCCACAATCAGGACTTGCAAAAGCGGATGTCATGTATGAACTCATCGCAGAAGGTGGAATCACTCGCTTTATGGGAGTGTATTACTGTGGTGCACAAGCAAAAGATACGATTGTTGCGCCTGTTCGAAGTGCACGACAATACTTTATTGAGTATGCAAGCGACTATAACTTCCCACTCTATGCGCACGTTGGTGGAGCAAACGGTGAAGATACCGATAGAAGAGTTCGAGCCCTTGAAAACCTTTCTGATTACAAATGGGCTGGAGCAAATGACTTAAATCAATTTTCAATCGGCTATCCAGTGTTTGTACGCAACTATAACCGAGTTCCTGGAAAAGAGCTTGCAACAGAACACACCATGGAGTCATCAACGAACAGACTCTGGGAATACGCAGCAACGAAGCGTGGACTCACGAATGTTGATAAAGCTGGAAAAGATTGGTCAACTGGATTTGTGAAGTGGACATTTGCAGATGATGCGCCGGAAACAGCTCGCGGTACTTCTCAAACGGTCTCATATGAATTCTGGGAAGGCTTCTCACAATTTGCTGTCACCTGGAATTTTGATAAAGCAACAAACACGTATCTTCGTTCTATGGGAGGCGAGAAGCACATCGACATGAACGATCAGAAACAATTGGCAGCAAAGAATGTCATTGTCCTCTTTACAGAAGAAGAAGGCCCAGTCGATATCCACAAACACATGTGGTACAAGACAACCGGAACTGGTGATGCGATAGTCTTTCAAAACGGACAAAAGATTGAGGCAACGTGGAGCAAAAAAGATAGAGTCTCCAGGCTTCAATTTGTCGACAAAAAAGGCAAAGCACTTCCACTCGTTCGCGGACAAGTCTGGATCAGTGTAGTCGCAGAGGACACACCAGTCACAGTGCTGTAGAAACTGAGTTGATGCAAGCGCCTGAAACCTGTTTTATCAAGTGCAGATCTTCTTCTTGCCTTTCTTCTGGTTTTTTGTAGAATGACCTCAGTGTTTGAGGCGTTTTTGTGTTCAATTCTTCGCCTCTTTTTTTGAATAGAAAATAGACTGTATGGCAAAGTTATCTGATTTCATGCTCTCCAAAGTTCGTGTTGAACTCATCGAGCTTTTTTTTACCAAACCTTCTGAAATGTGGTATGTACGTGAACTTACCCGCCTTGTCGGGGAAGAGATTAATGCAGTGCGCAGAGAACTTGCCCGCATGCAAGATGTCGGGATGGTCAAAAGCGAAGAGCGTGGAAACAGACTCTACTACATGCTCAATCCCCAATATGATTTTTTCAATGATTTGTTGACTCTTGTTGCCAAAACCACAGGACTTGGAAAAGAGATCAAAAAGAACAGAAAAAAGCTTGGTGATGTACAATACGTTATGTTCTCGGGGAAGTTTGCACGGTATGGCAAACGAGCCAACACGGATGTCGATATTTTGATAGTTGGAAATGTCGTCCTTCCAGAACTGACTGCAGTTGTGAAAGTAGAGGAAGCGAAGCGAGAACATGAGATTAACTATACAGTGATGACGACGGAAGAATTCTTATTTCGAAAGAACCGGCGAGACCCTTTTTTGCGCGAAATACTATCTGGTGGACGAGTGCTGATCATTGGAGATGAAGATTCTCTTTTGGAAGTAAAGCCACAGCTGGCTACATAAAGGACAGAGGTCAGAGGCAAGGGGCAAGTTTATAGATGATAGGTCATAGTTTATAGGACGATAGCGAGAAAGAAGCTTCTCGACTACGCTAACGCTTTGCTCGAAGAATAAAATAGTAGAGTAGAACAGACGGACGATAGCTGGATCCCCGATATCCACGTTGCCTCATCGGCAACTTGACTTCGAGGATGACAAACGATGTCGAAGAATAAAAAGGAATAGAAAAATAGATGTACATGAGGTTCCCACACCACGAGGGCGATTTGCTCTCACGGGAATATCAACCTGAAACTGGATCTAGCGAACTATGAAATTTTTTCCTGCATTGTGGTGGTATATATTTTTTCTGACCCTAGGCGTTTGTTGCCTACTTATTCTCATGCCTACAGAACTTTCCATTGGGTATGGGAAAAATGCAGTCTGTGGAACACTCAAACCAATTCAGTCTGCCTGTGAATCCATCTATCCTGTTCCAAACGACACGACTATCCAGGTCAAAAGACCTGAATTTCACCTTGAACTGTTGGGTGGTGATCTTGCTCGTGATCTAGAGTTTCGTTACGGCCTTGATATCAAAGGTGGGGTAGAAGTTGTGCTCTCTGCTGACATGACTGATATCAAAGAAGAAGACCGAGCAACTGCACACGAAAGTGCACGTGAAGTCATCGCACGACGTGTAGATTTGTATGGGCTTTCCGAAAGTAGTGTCTTGCTTGCAAAAAGTGATGATGACTATCGACTGATCGTTGAACTTCCAGGAAGTAATGAAGGTGGAGAAGTTCAGGCTCTCATTGGCTCCACCGCACAACTTGAATTTCGTGAGTACAAACCGTCAACAGCCTCAGCACTCCTAGCTGCCCGGCAAGCAAGTGATTCTGCCACACCATCCGGACTTCTGATTCAGGACTTCGTGCCAACGACACTCAAAGGAAACGCACTCAAGCGCACCAATGTACGAATCAATCCGCAGACCAATCAACCAGTGATTGAACTTCAATTCACACCCGAAGGGACGACAGAGTTTGCCAAACTTACGCGCGCAAATATTGGTAAGCCCTTGGCTATCTTTATGGATAACTATCCCCTGAGTGCTCCAACCGTTCAGAACGAAATTGTCGATGGACTGGCACAGATCTCAGGAGACTTTGATCTGGAACAAGCAAAATCGCTCTCCATAGCACTTAATGCTGGTGCGCTTCCGGTTCCGGTACGCGTGTTGAGTCAACAAACAGTCGGGCCATCGCTTGGTGAAGATCAAGTGAGGCGTTCTGTTCAGGCTGGAATCATTGGGATTCTGTGTGTGGTGATCTTTTTGATTGCATTGTATGGAGTGAAAGGGGTACTTGCTGCCGGGTCACTATTCTTCTTTACGTTGTTTTCTCTAGCGCTCTATAAACTTATTCCAATTACGCTCACACTTCCAGGAATAGCAGGATTCATTTTGTCGGTAGGAATGGCGGTAGATACCAATATTTTGGTGTTTGAACGACTTCGTGAGGAAGAACAACTGGGACATAGTAGCACCCAAAAATTGCTTGCAAAATCCTTTCAGCGAGCTTTTAACTCCATCAAAGATGCAAATATTCTGACACTGCTCACCGCATTTTTACTTGCCAATCCTTTTTCTTGGAGCTTTTTACATACCTCTGGAATGGTTCGGGGATTTGCCTTTACCTTGGCACTTGGTATCGTCTTGAACTTGTGTACGGGAATGATTCTGACACGAGTATTGTTGTCGCTATTTTATCGCCCAAAGAATACTGTGTAAGGAAATAGTTTTATGGATACCCAACACACACACTGGAATTTCCTCTCTCGATACTCATGGGTGTTTTTGCTGATCTCTTTGATCTTTTTGATCATAAGCACTGTGTCACTTGGATTGTATCAATTTCGCCTAGGGGTCGATTTCTCTGGCGGAAGTGTCTTGGACGTATCGTTTCAGGACAAGTCAAAACTTCCACAAACAGCAGATGAGGTACGAGTGGTTGCAGAGGACGTGTCACCTGTTGAGAGAGTGAGCCTGACGGATGCAAATGTCACCATGCGTTTGCCGTCGATCGATGAAACAAAAAAAGAACTCATCCTTGATCGTTTCACGGAAAAATTTGGAGAAGTCGAAGAAAAGCGTTTCCTCCAAGTGGGAGCCAGTATCGGCCAAGAACTGGTGAGAAAAACTGCTATCGCACTCATACTCGCGCTTGTGGGGAGCATGGTGTATCTAGCGGTGCGTTTTCAATCACTCTCCTATGGCACGACAGCACTCCTTGCTGTCATTCATGACGGCATTATTCTTTTGGGTGCGTTTTCTTTGTTTGGAAAGTTGTACGGAGTGGAAATCGATATTCTGTTTGTGACTGCATTATTAACAACAGTTTCGTTTTCACTTCATGACACGGTGGTTGTCTTTGATCGTGTCAGAGAACGGCAGAAGCGACGGTACAAGGAAACACTGACTCAAACTATTGATCATGCTGTGGAAGAAACCTTGGTGAGATCAATCCGAAACTCAACTGCAATTCTTTTACTTCTTGTTGCACTTCTGCTCCTTGGAGGCAGCACCCTTCGCTGGTTTGGGGTTGCACTCTTTATCGGGACTGTCAGTGGAACGTATTCAAGTACGTTTGTAGCACTTCCACTTCTGGTGTTGTGGGAAAAGATAAAAAAGAAGAGAGGGAAGTAGAGGTCAGAGGCAAGGGGCAAGGTTTCAGGGACAAGGTTTCAGGGGCAAGGGCTTCTCGACTCCGCTAACGCTTCGCTCGAAGAATAAAAAAGTAGATTAGAAGATTGGAAGAAACAGACGAGAGGGATCCTTCGCTTCACTCAGGATGACAGAAGAAAAAAGAACAACTTCGGTGAAATGAGACACCAACAAATACTACCCGTGTGGGTATTTTTATAAGTATATCAAATTCGTCAAGCATAGCTCAATTCTTGAAAATATAGGATATCTGACTATACTTTCTTTTTACAACTACTCCACTAAGGAGGGCTTGGTATGGCAATAGCAAGAGAAGCAATGTATCCTTTTCTTTCTGAAAAAGGAGCATTTAGTTCAGAACCCAAAAATGAACGTGTTCCAACAGCTGCAGAACTTTTGGCTCGCGTTTACGCGATTCTTGCAACTGGGAGTCATGAGGAAACACGTGATCTTAAATAAATAGGGTGTGAATTTACAACCCCGCTTTGTACGAAGCGGGGTTTTTTTGTAGTGTTATACTAAAACTCCAAGTACCTACATACCCAACACACTATGATTCTTCTTTCTGGTTCATCAAATAAGCCACTTGCACAAAAAATTGCTACCCACATGGATATGAAACTTGGAGATATTGAACTGTCTTCATTTCCAAATGGAGAGCTTCGTGTATGGGTGAAGGAAGAAGTGAAAGGGCATGACATTGCGCTGATTCAAAGTTTTTCTAGTCCCGTAGATACGCATATCGTGGAGTTTGCACTCATCACCGATGCTCTTTTTCGAAGCGGTGCCAGAAGAGTCTTTGCGGTGATCCCTTGGTATGGATATAGCCTACAAGATAAAGTATTTCGCCCTGGTGAACCAATTGCAGCAAAAGTTATTGCGAGCATGCTCGTGAGCCAATCTGTGTACCGTTTTATCCTCATGAATCTTCATAACAGTAGTATCGCGGGGTTCTTTGATAAGCCAAGTTCAGTGCTGTCTTCGGATGATGTGTTCACAGAGACGATTGAATCGCTTGGAAAACAAACTGTGATCGTTTCCTCTGATTTTGGCGGATTGAAGTACGCGGGACGCTTCGCACAAAAATTTGGCCTACCGATCGCAAACATTGATAAGCGCCGAGACCTAACAACTGGGAAAGTACAGGCGCGCTCTCTCACTGGAGATGTAAAAGGGATGACTGCAGTGATTGTGGATGATGTGATCAATGGTGGAAGTACAGCTGTGGAAGCTGCAAAAATTGTCAGGGAAAACGGAGCAAAAAAAATCATCATGATCTCAACACATGGTGTATTTGCTGGAGATGCAGTGGAAAGTCTGCAAAACAGTGAACTGGATGAAGTGATCATTACCGACACGATAGACACATCAGGAAAAACATTTCCGAAACTTCGTGTACTCTCAGTGGCAGATATTTTTGCCAAGGAATTAAAACTTTGGAGCAGATAATGTATGGCTTCATTTCTTTCTTTTGTATCTGAACGGCTACGGGGTCTTACAAATTCTGAAACGGAAGCAAAAAAAAGAACTGAAATTATTGTCCCAAAAGAAGGTGGAAATCTTGCACTACTTTCTAAGCTTGCTCAGGAAGAAGGGCTTATCGATAACGAAAAATTCGTAGCAGCCTATAATGATATTTATTCAAATTTACTCAATACTGTAATTGAGGAACAGTATGATCTTGACGAACATTTGAGAGATGAAAGTTATTTTGTCTTTTTTAACAGAGAGAAAACGTCGTCGTTAATCCATACTATTGAAACATTTCTGCCTTTTCTTTCTCAACTTGGATCAACTAATCCCGAAGAAGCAAAAAAATTACAAGAAATCAGGCAACGATTACGCAGTTTTCTGCATGCGATCAAAGAGCATAATCACCGATTGGTTTGGCGAGAAGGCGAACATATCATACTGAAGCGTATGATACATGGCCCTGTACTCGCTCAAATACAAACACTTGAAAAAAAGAGAGAGAGTGTGGATGAAGATGTTTATATAAAATATGTCCAAATTATTAAGAAGTTACAGATGCTTTTGTCTGTAACTGAAGGATATGAGATATCAACAGAAAAAGAATTTACTCTCCTTTTAGAAGCTTTAGAGCAGTTCCCAACAATGCTTGGTGGGTTTTTTGATGAAACCTCTGATCTTTTTATTCAGCGCATTGAAAGACTTATGAAGTCAATAGATCGCAAGGGGAATCCCTTACGAAAAATACTCAATGATTTTGGTCATAAACGAAAAAAATAGTACCACTGCGTAATCAATCATTTTGAAAGACCAATGGAAACTGAGATTTCATTACAGTTCGTACAGGTAAAAACACCACCGCTTCTTGTTGCTCGCTTTATCCTTCAGTCATTCCCACATAACCTAAAAGAGAATACGGGAATTCTCATCCCATTATCTGTTCCGGCTGTCTGTTCGCTGGGACTTTTACATATTTTTTCAGAGGCGAAGGACAAGCTTGAATGGCAGAATATTCTTTGTGTGGGGAGTCCTGCTATAGGAGCTATGCTCATTGCAGGTCTATGTCTTCTGCGTACTCTTTCAGACACGAAAAGTGATGTACGATTCCTCCTAAGTGAGTATTCCAAAAAAGCAAGCGCGTGGCTCAAACACCGTGTGATATACTTTCAAGTACAACTGAAGGAAAGTTCCTACCTTTCTTCTACCTCAAAAGTAGACAGTGATGTGGACACGATACTCGAAATATTCGAGGAAAAACTAACATATCCGGAAGACAACCGTACAATGTCAATAAAAGTGAAAAATAACGGTGGTACCGTGCGAGAGCACCCGTTTGTACAAAAGAGATTATTCTTTTTGTGCAGATGGGTGTTTTTTTATTAGGAGAAAATATGGAAAGAATAGACAGAGTAACAGAGTTTCCAACAGATCAAATAAAAATAGAGTTTTCTGTTGCTGGAAAAACACTTCGGATCAACAAAAACATGGGAGTTGCAGAGCTTTTAGGTGAAATCAGAGAAAGCCAGATGATCAGTCCACTCAATTATGCATTTTCCAAATATGGTAAAGAGGTTTTATCATTAGAAAATTTGCTACGAAGGGCAAGTGAAACATTTTCTAGACATCAGGAGGAAGAAAAAAGAATTTTTATTATTGATTCGATATTTCGAGTGATTGGCTTATTTAATAAAGCAGAAAAAATGGCAAAAGAGCAAAAATCGAGGAGAAACGTAATTTTTACGAGTCAAAGTGGAGTACCAATTGAAATTTCAGCGGACATGCAAATAGATGAGCTTGAAGCGTCGTTCGATATGGCTGGGGTTGATATACGTGAGTTAAACTCGGTATTAACAACAACCTCAGTTGAAGGGAAGCGTCTTACCCTTCTTGGCTTGATGATGTCAATTCAATCAATGTATAAAGTTGGGACAACAACTGAAGGAATTGATGAGTACACAAGAAAATGGACAATGATTGGAGTTATGACAGCAATTTCACATTTTAATAGACTGCAGAACGAACAAAAGAAACCGGACGGCGGAAATATAACATACTTTAAATTTTAAGAAAGAAAGAGCTACCTCTATGAAATATTCAACACTTTATGGAAAAACCACAAAATCTGATGTCGGAGGATCGCAGTTTCTCAGTCATCAATTGCTCTCCCGAGGTGGATTCGTACAAGAATCAACAGCGGGACGATACTACTTTCTTCCTCTGGGATGGAGAGTTCATGACAAGATCAAGAAAATCATCAAAGAAGAAATGGATGCAGTCGGTGGGCAAGAGATGATCACTCCAGTGCTTCATCCCATTGAACTCTGGGAAGAAACCAATCGAACCAGTAGTGTGGGATTTGAACTCATGTCAATTAAAGATGCACGAGGAGCAGGATTTGCTCTTGGTGGTACAGCAGAAGAAATGTTTGTGGATAGTGTCAGACGCATGCATCTGTCGTACAAAGATTTGCCTATCAACCTCTATCAATTTTCAACGAAGTTTCGTGACGAGAAACGCGCGC
>CAZBKJ010000002.1:0-45775 GCA_964492495.1 uncultured Pseudomonadales bacterium | reverse complement strand
GACTGCTTCGTGTCCGAGAGTTTGTGATGAAAGATGCGTATAGTTTTGATGTCAGCGAAGCAGAATTTGCAAAAGTCTATGAAGTGATGGCAGAGCTCTATACAAGAGTCTTTGAGCGCCTTGGCCTCCAAACACTAAAGGTAGAGGCAGACAATGGCTACATTGGCGGTGAGTACTGTCATGAGTATCAAGTGGAGTCGGACATTGGGGAAGGTCGATTTTTCGTCTCTGAGGATGGCAAGACGGTCGCGCATGAAGATGTGGCAAAATTCGTTCCTGATGACAAAAATACGACAGAAGAATTGAAGGAATACACAGAAGTTCCAGCGAAGCGAGGGAACACGATGGAAGATGGCGTGACATTTCATACGCTTCCACTCTGGCAACAGATGAAAGACCTCATGATGGTCAATGAAAAAGGAGAACTCATCCTTGCTGTCATCCGCGGAGACTTGGACGTGAATGAAACCAAATTGGCTCATGTTACTGACTCTTTTCATCTGCGTCATGCAACAGAAGAAGAGATCCGAAAAATTGGATCTGAGCCAGGATTTATTTCTCCTGTCGGACTACAAGGGAAAGTGAAAATCGTCGGAGACGTCTCCCTTCGCACCGTCAAAAACTTCTATGGTGGGGCAAATGCAAAGCACATGGATGCGCTCAACATAAACATTGATCGTGATTTTTCAGTCGACACAGAAGCAGATATTGCGATGTGTCAGGAAGGTTTTCTCAGTACATCTGGAAGTGTCTTGCATGAAAAAAGAGGAATCGAAGTCGGAAATATTTTCCAACTTGGATACCACTATAGCAAGCGCATGAAAGGGGCTACGTTTGTTGATAGTGATGGGAAAGAAAAACCATACTACATGGGTTGCTATGGAATCGGACTTGGTCGCACCATGGCAACAATTGTCGAAAAGCATCACGATGACAAAGGAATTATCTGGCCAGAAAGTATTGCACCGTTTCAAGTGCATTTGATTGACATTCAGTCACCTGATCGTGGAAAAGAAGTCTACAAGATGCTCACTAAAGCGGGGGTAGAAGTGCTCTGGGATGATCGAAATGAACGAGCTGGCGCAAAGTTTGCGGACAGCGATCTTCTGGGTATTCCGGTGCGTCTTGTGGTGTCAGCAAAAACAGGTGAGAAGGTAGAGTATAAAAAGAGAACAAGCACAGAGAGTGAACTACTTACGTTGGAAGAAGTGCTACATCGTCACAAAATGTAATCAATCAAAAAAAAGAGATTTACTTCTTAATTGTTCTTGCCTGTGCAAGTGCTAAGTATATCGGAACGGTGATTATACGATTGCGCACAGTAGAGAGTGCTTGAGAAAGTGCTGCTTGTTCTCTCAGTGTACTTGTAGCTTCTTGATACGTTATCTGTGGTTTAGTAGCAGGCGCATTCTCATCAATAATTCCAACCTCTTTGACATCTAGGGATGACTTATCTATTTGAAGTGTTCTTAAAAAATCAAAGTATGCTTCAACGGCATACGTAGTAGCTTCATCGCTACTAAAAAAACTCAACGAAACCCAGTCGTAGTAATACACGGTGTCATTTATATTGTGAAAAGGTAAAACAAGAACAGACATAAGTGGAGTGGCTTCAATGACTGAAAAAAATTGTACATTCAGCAGTCGCAACGACATGAACGTCAGCCCCTTTTTTTCTTTTTCCGACACCATCGGTTCTACATTCAATGATAAACATTTGGGTAGTATATACGTATTTTTCTTTTTTTTTCAACGAATTTTTTCAAACTCCTACTAGATTTTTTTGCAAAGAAATTTATACTCCATCTTTACATCCCGGTGAGGAGCACCACAACAAAAAACCACCACGATTCTCCCAAGAGTTCTGGTGGTGTGGTGTGTTCAATACTTCTAACTGGTGATGGAGCGGAAAGCTATGGCTACTATAGATGTCTATGAAAAAGTACTGAGAAATTTCCCAGATAGAAAAATTGTCGGCTCTGAAGAAATTATTTTTAATCTTCTTTTACCATTGATTGAAGAAGCATCCTTCACAGATATCAAGGAAATAATTGAGAATGTAAGCACAATGCTACTCTTGGAACTAGCAAGAGATAAAGAGTTGGATGGTATCTTTGATGAAATTATCCAAAAAATTCGAGATACTGCTCGTGTAGCTGAAGATAGCCATCCAACTAAATATGAGCAAGTTTTAAACATCCTTCGATTCGCTAATTATATGAAGATTAGCCCGGAAGATCTTCTTTTTCTTTTTAAGAATACAGGAGATGAAAAACAAGCCTGTCATAATACAACCATATTACTTAACAAGAAGTTAAAAGACTATAAACGCAAAATAATATTAGTCGATAACATATATTCAATTATCACTTTAGAATAAGACAGTAATATTCAATCTTCCGACTTCTCACAATCTCCTTCATGCTTTATGATTCCCTCATGAAGCTCCTTGTTACACACCGTTCTCCTGATCTTGATGCAATTTCCTCTCTCTGGGTTCTCAAACGCTTTGACGCACGCACATACGCTGATGCAAAACTTTTCTTTGTAAACGCTGGAGACAGCGTTGACCTTCGAACTGCTTCTGACATGGGATTTTCTCCGGAAGATATCACCCACACTGATACAGGTCTTGGAGAGTTTGATCATCATCAACAAGATCGTGGGATGCAAAGAATCTGTGCAACAAGTTTGGTGGTCGATTACGTGACGCACATTCATCCAGAGCTCGAGGAAGATGACGCGCTGAAGTTTATCTCTGAGTACGTCACCGCCATCGATCACTTTGAAGAAAATGCTTGGGAGAATGCCACTGACTTAAAGTATCAGTGCATGATTCACAATCTCATCGATGGATTCAGAGAAGCGGGTGCACAAGATGATGAGATGGTCGTTCACTTTGGTTTTCAGTGTTTGGATGCAGCGTATACGAGTGTGAAGCAACAAATCGAAGCACAAAAAGAGATCGATGAAAAAAAACAAGAATTTGAAACCAAATGGGGAAAAGCGTTGGCGATTGAATCATCAAACGATGAGGTCATGAAAATAGCCCAAAAGAGTGGATATGTAGTTGCTGTACGCAAAGATCCACATCGCGGTGATATCAGGATCAAGGCAGTCCCAGGAAAGAATATTGATCTCACCCCCATAGCCAACACGATCATGAAAATGGATACGGTCGGACGATGGTATTTTCATCCGGCAAAAACGATGCTTCTCAATGGCTCCAGCAAAGAAGACGCAAACCGAAAACCAAGTCCTTTAACCCTTGCAGAAGTGATGGAAGTATTTCGTACCGCAAAATAACAGTATGGCCACTTTATTTACCAAGATCATTAACAGAGAAATTCCCGCAACGATCGAGTATGAGGATGATGAGTTTATCGTCTTTCGGGATATCCATCCTGGTGCTCCAACCCATGTACTTGTCGTTCCAAAAAAGGAGTACGCGACTCTTGAGGATGCATCCATGGATGACACCGATTTTCATGCAAAACTGCTCCTGACAGCAAGAAAAGTAGCCAAAAAACTTGGTATAGAACAGAACTACAAACTCATCATGAATGTGGGCTTAGGGATCCAACAAGTTCACCACATACATCTTCATGTCCTCGGTGGATGGAATGATCCGAAAGAAGAACTTAAAAAGCATAATCCTTGACAGGGAATCCTAAAAAGTCGTAAGAATTCTATGATTTCACTTCAGCCTCGACCTTTGCATGAAAATGAAATTGAAGGGATTTCCGATCCTCATGAAAGATTGTTTGCACAAACAGCAAAAAAAATGGGGTTTAAATTGTTTGATGGTGGCATGATTACTCTACCAAAGAGAGATACACAGAAAAAAGAGAAGCGCTCAACAAATCCTGACTTTTACATCGTTCCTCAAGGAAAATCTACCGGATACTATATTGAAATAACCAGAGGTGAAAATCTCGGAAGTCGTAAAGCAAATCAAAAACAAGTTATGCTTGAAGCAGGTCTTGGGGACAACTACTTCCAATTAACAGGCTCAGATATTGAACATATCTCAGGTGCTACGACAGTACAAGAGTTTATGGCTACACTTCGCAAACGAATGTAATTCAGAGTCTTCTGCTCTCGATTCTTCTTCCTTGATCTGGGGCTCTAAAGAAGCTATAATCATTCCTCAAGAGTTTTCATAAAGCTCTTAGTCCCTTTGGAAGGGGGTGTCATTTCAAATGCCAACCATTGTTAAAGCTAAAAAAGATGAAAATACCGATAGTGTCATCAGACGCTTCAAAAAACGCGTCCTTATTGATGATATTTTAAAGCTCGTTCAGCGAAAAGAGTTCTACTTTAAGCCTGCTTTGATCCGCAAGGAGAAAAAGAAGGAACTTACCAAAAAGCTCGCTCGTGAACGACGATTAAAGAACCGCATGGGGTAATCTTATGATCCATGTGTTGTTGTCTGTTGGTTCTCGCTATCCCGTCAACCGAAAAAAAATAAAACAGCATGTCACTCAAACACTTCATGCACAAAAGATTTTTGATGCTGTCGTGAATGTGAGTATTGTGGGTGAGCGTAAAATCAAAACCCTCAACGAAAAGCATCTTGGACATGAAGGAGTGACTGATGTTTTATCCTTCCCTCAATATGACAAGGGCTCGCATCATGACTATGAGTCAACGCTCGAGCCTGTTCCACAAGTAAATGATGCCGGTGCGTTTGTACTTCCTCCAAGTCCGACTCTCCAACTCGGAGATGTTGTTGTGTGTTTTCCTGAAGTGATTCGTCAAGCGATGAAGCGAGGGAAGATGGTGGATGATCATATCTGCTATCTTGTCGAACATGGTCTCATGCATCTTCTTGGCAAGCATCATGAATAAGTACTTTTATGATTGAATCTGTCAAAGCTCTTTTTGCCAAATTCACCTCTGAATTTGCAAAAGTTGATGAAAGAATCAATACAACTGCTGAAGAAATCCGCTTGGCTCATGAAGCACAACTTTTTTTGAACCAATGGATTGATTCGACTGTGCATTTTAATGATAAAGGAATTCCTCCTTCAGAATTTACCATCGCTGGTCAAGGTACATATACAAAAAACAAACAGCTGAGAATAGATCGTGACGAAGTAATTCGAGAGCCTTCTACGGGTATAGCGACGCTGGAAACTTCTAGAGAGAATCTGCCTCGGAATGGAATACTACTTTTGGTGCAACCAGAAATATGTTTTAAGTGTGTTTCTGAAGCACGAAAGAATGAACTCGCACTTGCTCTGGTGCAACGTGGCTTGTTAGCAGAATCAACTTCAACCGCGAGTGTGCGTGTGTATGATGCGATTCTTGAAAAGGCTTTTGACCTGTATGATCCCACGGATTGGTTTCCAGTAGTTTTTACTTCAAAAATTATTTTTCGTAGAGAATCGGAAATCTATATGGGAAAGCTTAGTAGACATGATCCGTATATTCAAAAGGTTCAAACGAACGAGAGAATCCTTACAATCCAACTCTCACGTAAAAATTTTCAATCGAAACCTGAAGCACTGCCTCCTAAAACAGAAACACGACTGCATGCTGAAGCAGAAGAACTTGCACGATATACAAAAATATATGCATTTACTGAAAGTGGGGATGATTCAACGAAATCAGGTGGGAGTGGTCTTTTTGTAACGAATCCTTTTTCATTTGTGAGTAAAGTTCGATCCTAGGTAGCTTTTTATCATGCTACACTCATAGTCCCTATGTCCTGGTACCGCACCTATCGCCCACAAACGATTGCTGGTCTTCACATCACAAAAGTACGTGACGCATTCCTTCGGATCCTATCCTCTGGAAGTTTTTCGCATGCGTATCTTTTGTCGGGGCCAAAAGGAACAGGGAAGACCAGTGCTGCCAGAATTTTGGCAAAGGCACTCAACTGTGAACAGAACCGAAGTGTAGTAGAAAAGGCCTTGTCAAAAAAAGGATCAGGAGGAAAGTTACTTGAACCGTGTAATACATGTTCTGCCTGTCTCTCTATTACCAATGGGAGTAGTTTGTCGGTATCGGAACTTGATGCAGCTAGTAATAGAGGCATTGATGACATTCGCGAGCTTCGTGAGCGTATAGGTCTGTCCCCTCCAGATGGACTGGTATCGGTCTTTATCATCGATGAAGTCCACATGCTCACCATTGAGGCATTTAATTCACTTTTGAAAATTCTTGAGGAGCCACCAGCGCACGTGGTCTTTATACTGGCAACGACTGATCCTCAAAAACTTCCAGCAACAATTCTTTCTCGCTGTATTCAAGTGCAGTATACAAAAGCAAGTATTACAGAACTCACAGCTGCACTTTCATATGTGGTACAGCGTGAAAAGCTGGAGATCGCATCTCAAGAGCTTGAACGTATTGCACAGGTAGCGGATGGAAGTTTTCGTGATGCAGTAAAACTTTTGGAAACTGCTGCCTTACAAGGGAAAGAAATACTGGAGTCTCATGTCGATAGTGTCATAGGGACATCACCTATCGGGTTGGTATCATCACTTTTACAGTCTTTGCTAAAGAAAGACATCGTGGGAGTGACACATTTGTTTGATACGCTCTTGCAGTCCGGAATAGATCCACTGTCGTTTCACAAGAAAGTACTTGAGACACTCCATGTTCGTTTGGTTGAGTATGCTGCGATCAGTGATCCACGGCTCACAACTATCATCAAGCTTCTTTCAAAACTTGCGGTGAACACGCAACCAACTAGTCCTTTCCCGCATCTGCCATTTGAACTTGCTTGTCTTGAATGGTGTGTCTGGGAGGAGAAGCAGGAGGTCAGGAACAAGGGACAAGGGACGAGTACGAAGGAACGAGAGACAGAAAACAGTCAGCAGGTCTCAGAGGTCAGAGGCAAGAGGTCAGTGACAAGTGATCAGAGCGATGAAGTCAGAGGGCAGAAACAAGAAAGCCTACAAACAACCCCTCAAGCAATCCAGGAAAAAGCAAAAACCGAACTGGAAGAGGTGCAAACAGCAGCGGTCAACACACAACTTGAACCACCACCAATAGAAACGCCTTCTGAAGAGAAGGAAACAGTGAGTGTGGGTGCGATTGATATCGATTTTTCCGTTATTGAATCGAAATGGAGTGGACTTTTGCGGGAAATTCGAAGCAAGAGCGTCCCAGTGGAAGGGCTACTTCGATCAGTACGACCACATCGAATTGATGGCTCGTATCTTGTGTGTATTGCCGGGTATCAGTTTCACAAAGAGCAGCTCGAGCTGGATCGCAACCGCCATATTGTAGAGACTGCACTTGAACAACTCGTCCATATACCCGTCAAGATTAAGTTTGAGTTGGGGAAAGCGGCGCAAAAAGTGGTGCATCTTCCTGATAGCAATATTTCTGGGAACACAGAGGATACTGCCTTGGTGAAAGCTGCTGAGAATGCGTTTTTGTAGAAATTGGATCAGGACTTGCAAAGAATGGGCTTTGCCTTTAGGATAACTCAGATAATACAAGGAAATGTATGGTTGAATCCCGACATGGAGAAATTAAAAGGAACATAGCTGATAGTGTTCAAGATTTTCAGATTCTCTCCTTTGAAAGGATGAGCCCTGAAGAAAGAATGGACTATATCAATTTCGCACTAGCGCCCAGATTCGCAGCTGTTGTGCCACAAGCGGATAGATTTGATACAATTCCTGAAGACAATAGCAGATATTTCGTAAACTAAAGGAGTAAATATGAACCCACTACAGAAACTTGGTGACTTAAACCAACTACGCCAACAAGCAATGCAAATGCAGCAACAACTTGCTGCAGAAGAGATTGAAGTGGTCAAAGGTGATATTCGTGTGGTCATTTCTGGTGATCAGAAGATCAAAGTGTTTACCGTTCAAGGGATCACTTCTCAACAAGCAATCGATGCATTGAATGAAGCAATCAAGAAATCACAAGAACTTGCTGCCAAAAAACTTCAACAAATGAGTGGCGGACTCGGTGGGCTTTTGGGTGGAAAATAAGATTTCAAAAGAATAAAAGAGACTGGATCCCCGACGCAGGCTATCCCGCCAAGGCGTGATGCCTCCTCGAGGATGACAGAAGGGAAAGACGATAGCTGGATTCCCATATTCATGGGAATGACACATAAAACGCATTACGGAGTTGGCGCTGGTGTAGCCAGTGAATAGACTCGCAGCGCACTTGCGGTCGCTACCTGTGATTGAACTGCAATCACCACAATTTCATCGTCTGGTTTTAAGTCTGTTCGCTTGATCGCTTGATCAGCAATGTTGTAGTACTTTGTCTGGGTTGAGATTGGCAATGTTACAGACGTTGTGTCTGTGCTTGATTGTGGGGTCAACACAATGCTACGTGTCGTCAGGCTGACAACTTTACCCCAGGTCGATGTTCTGGTACTTGGGAATACAGAATCATCAGCGACGATAATACGTTTTCCTGTATATGTTTGATTGTCATCGAGTGTGCCCATGACCACAATGGGGGTGTTGAGCTCAAGTTCTTCTTTGGTGATTTGTTTGTTTGCACTAATAATCACCGCGTCTTTGAATACTTCAACGATACGAGTTTGTCCGTTGTAGCTACGGATCGATAGTGTTGATCCAACACTTTTTTCTAATGTCCCAACAATTCCAAATGTCGTTTTGGTAGTTGCCCCATTTACTTTGGAATCATCTGAGTTTAGTACCTTTTGCACCCGCTCTTTGATGTCTTGGGTCACGGAAGTTTCCGGTGCAGGACTTTGGGAACGAACAATCCCTCTTGTATACGACACCAGAAATAGACCACAGATGATACTTAGCGCGATGACTCTTTTCATAAGGAAGTCTCCTTTGCGACCGAGGTGTTTTGCTGTATAGCTGAAGTGGTAGCTCCAGGAACATCAAGGAATTCATTGGCTGAATAGACGACACTGCGCGTAAGTTCCACAGGCTCTTTTCCGACAATCATGGCTCTTACTCGGATAATGTTGCCTCCGCTCTGAAGGGAAATCGGGACGGAAAAGTTTCCCTGTGCATCAGTTCGGGTCACAAGTTCTTTTTCATTATAAAGAATTAGCAGTGGAATATTGGGATCACTACTGCCACTAACGCGGATATCGGATATGTTGCTAAGGGTCTCATCTTCTGGTTCTTGGATCTGAAGGGCTGGGTTTTCCTCTGGTGTAGCCTGCATAAGGGTCTCGACAGGAGGGGTAGAGATAACTTCAAAGGTGGGTTGAGGGGTCTCAAGGACGGCTGTTCGGGCTCGGTACATCCCAAAGGTGATTATGAGACCAATAACAAGACCAACGAAGATAGCGATAAATATCTCTTTTTTCATAGGGTTTTGCCAACAACGAGGTCTTATACTACCAAAAACACATCTGGTTGGAAAGGGGACAAGGGGAAAGGGACAGAGACGAGAAAAGAAAAGTAGATTAGTAAGACTAGTTGATTAGTGGATTAGAATGAACAGAGGAGAGGGATCCATTCGACTTTCTGGAATACCAGAGACGCTCAGGATGACACACAGAGGCAGGTGGGAAGAAAAATATGATAGACTCAGACGGTACTTCCGTTCATATTGGTATTTATAGTTTCAAAGGAATATTTCTATGGAAATCTCGTATCTTGGCCACGCATCATTTAAATTAAAGGGAAAGCAAGGAATTGTGGTAACTGATCCATTTGAAAAAATGACCGGGTACTCATTCCCAAGTGTGACGGCTGACGTGATCACAATGTCACATCAACATCCGGATCACAATGCTGCTTCACAAGTAAAACCGACTGCAAATCGAGAAAAACCATTCTTGATTAGTACAGCTGGAGAGTTTGAAGTCTCAGGTATTTCTGTTTTTGGCTATCCAACATATCATGACGACAAAAAAGGTGAGGAACGTGGGAAAAATATTGTGTTCTCTATCCATCTTGATGGTGTACATATTCTTCATCTGGGTGACCTCGGTCACACGCTTACCAATGATTTGATTGAATCATTTGGTGAAGTTGATGTTTTGCTCTGTCCAGTTGGGGGAGTCTATACGATCGATAGTAAAACTGCTGTTGAGGTGATTTCCTCTATCGAGCCGTCATTTATCATCCCAATGCATTATAAAGTTCCTGAGTCTGATGAAAAAGTGTTTGGTGGTTTGCAGACTGTTGCGGACTTTGAAAAAGAATTGGGCATGCAAAGTGAGCCAGTGAAGTCATTTTCACTGACAGCAGGAACGCAGTCTGAGCAAACGACATTGGTGGTGTTGAGTCGATAGTGGAGATAGCAGAGGTCAGGGGCAAGAGGTCAGGGACGATGCAAGTGTATAGAACGATAGCAAAAATACATGGATCCCCGACGCAGGCTATCCCGCGAAGGCGTGATGCCTCCTCGAGGATGACAAAAGAGAGGCTTCTTAGACTCCGGCAAGCTAAGCTAGCCTTCGCTCGAAGAATACATGAGTCTGTTCGTTTGAAGAAATAACATATGGCTGAATTAAAACTTCCACCACAAAATATTCAGGCAGAGGAAAGTCTGCTTGGGGCACTTCTTATTGATAAGGATGCTATTGTGGCGGTCGCTGAAATCCTAAAGCCTGACTTTTTTTATAAAGACATTCATCAATTCATCTATCAGTCAATTTTGGAGCTCTATAGTGAACGTAGTCCAATCGATATTGTTACCGTTTCTACCCAACTCAAGAAAAATAAACACTTAAAAGATACAGGTGGAACTCCGTATCTCACGCAACTTGCCCAAGCCGTTCCGACTGCTGCACACATCCGACAGTATGCAAAGATCGTCAAGGATTTGTACACGAAACGTCGTCTCATTTCACTATCGTCAACACTTTCTGAGCTTGCGTTTGATGAGGGGAAGCTGACTGAAGAAATTTTGGATAGTGCAGAGAGTGAAATTTTTTCACTCTCACAAACACATGTCGAAAAAGGCTTTGTTCATGTCAAAGACATTTTGGCAGAGAGCTTTGATCGTCTTGATGAGCTGCAAAAAAATGCCGGTGGCCTTCGAGGAGTCCCTACTGGTTTTGCAGATCTTGATGACACTCTTTCTGGAATGCAGAAATCAAACCTCCTGATTCTGGCTGCCCGTCCTGGTGTGGGAAAAACCGCATTTTCGCTCAACATCGCGATGCAAGCCGCAGTCACCTACAAAAAAAAGATTGCATACTTTTCTCTGGAAATGAGTAAGGAAGAACTTATTGATCGTTTGCTAGTTTCACAAGCTGATATCGATGCCTGGAGACTGAAAACCGGACGTCTCTCTGAAGAAGATTTTACCAAGCTCTCAGATGCGATGGGACTGCTTGCAGATACCCAAATATTTATCGATGATACGCCAGGTATCACTGTGCTTGAACTACGTACAAAAGCGAGGCGCTTGATGGCAGAGCGTGGAATTGATTTTGTCGTCGTTGACTACTTGCAGCTCATGCATGGCAGTGGAGTGTATAAGGACAATCGTGTGCTTGAGATTGGAGAAATTTCTCAAGGACTCAAAAATCTTGCCAGAGAATTAAAGGTTCCAGTGCTTGCACTTGCGCAGTTGTCCCGTGCAGTGGAGAGCAGAGGAACAAAACAACCACAACTGTCGGATCTGCGTGAATCCGGATCAATTGAACAGGATGCGGACGTCGTGATGTTTTTGTATCGGGAAGATGATGATGAACGAGAAAACGTGAAGCTTTCAATTTCCAAACATCGAAATGGGGCACTTCGGCAGATTGATCTCTACTTTAAGGGAGACAGAGTACGATTCTTTGGTGTGGAGAGAAAACAAACGATTGGTGCACCAGTTTGAGAAACAGAGAATTAAATTGCCGAATCTGTAGTGGTGAGGAATGGGGCAAAGCCAAACAATAAGTACATGAGCGCACTTCCAACGATAAGGAAGAGTAAGAAAAATCCTAAATTGGTTCGTAGTGTGCTTCCATTGTCTTGGTACTTTTGAAACTTGTCGGTGCTGGCAAGAATCACGATCGCAATTCCAAACCACACTCCACCTCGAAGAAAAATACTCCCAATACTATCCACAGCAAAGAGAAAAATGACCACTTCTCGCATTGCGGCCTGATAGTTCCCATCCTTCCACAAACGCTGAAATTCAAAAAGAAATTCATTCATCTTCTACTCATAGTAGATGAAACTGAAAATATGGGCAAGTGGAAAGTAAAAAACTTTAGGAACGAGTTGAACTCGTTAAAATATCCACAGCACGATCAAATCGAGCATTTTGCGTATCTTGATTGACATCATCCATGGGATTAGGGCTAAAATCAGTTGCTAACTGGGCTGTAAGAACGAAAATTGGGGCTTTTTGTACGGAAATTTCACCATCATAAACTGGAGATTTCATTGCTTTTGCCTCTTGTGTTGCTTGTTCTGCTCTAACAGTCCTACTATTTTTTTTATTCTCTACAGACATATATTCTCCTTTACCTTCGTATGTACTAAGAAGATTCTATCAACCTTGTCAAGTTTGTGCCCGGGGAATGTACTGCTCGCTACGCTCCCAGTATCTCCACTTCGTTTCGAGAATCGCCCCTCATGATATTGATGTCATCAGTGCTGTTGATGTTTTTTGTTATAATATGATGCATTTTAAAGACCGAAAGAGGATATGAAGAACAGAGAAATATTTATAAGGGTGACGTGGAGTGTCTTGAGAAGATCGGAATTACCGGCTGTTGACGACTTAGTCGTGCCATGGAACTTGATTTCTAAGAGAGCAGAAAATTTGATCACTGGATACTCGTGTTTATCTACGGCATGCGTTTTAAGATATTTTTATGAGAAAGATTTAGGCATTGATTCTAGCAAGTTGCAATTCAAGGCGGTTGTCGATGAAAACGATAACTTATGGCACGTTTGGCTAGAACATGACGGTCGAATTGTGGATACGGAACCCTTCAAGAAAATGTATAAACGCATGTACTCTCTTGGGGAAAAAAATATAAAATTTGAAACTGAGTACCATTCATTAAAATCTGAGCCCTTTTACGGTTATGAAAGTTTACTTGAAGCCGTTCGTTCTGAATTTCCAAATGAATCGCGCCAATAACAGCAGTCGAATTGCTGCATTGTTTTGTGCCCGGGGAGGGAACCCTACAGGAAATGTTTACTCATGTAAGATTTTTGTTTTCAAGATATATGTGCATGGTTTTATGCCTTATCTACACTTTCTTTAAGTTCATTCCATAGTTCAAAACTGGAAGAAAGCTAGAGTTTTGGAGAGCACGATTACTAGAAAAAATTAAATTTGCATGATCTTCTCTTCCTGTTTCGTCAAATTTCCTTTTTACAACATTGAAGAAAATGTTAAACCAATCAACAGCTTGCAAGTTATTTTCCATTGAGATTCCGCCGAACTGCTGGAGATATCTTTCAGGATTTTCAAGAGCTTTTTGCATTTCTTGTTCCACAAAGGTGTTGATACTCGTTATAAGTTCTTTCACTCTAGCTGAAGTGTCGAGTTTAAAACGAATGACTTTTAGTGCATCATCTCTATCAAAAGAGTTCTTGGCGAGCGTAACAATTTCCTCAACATCCTCGGCAGAAAGAATATCAGAAATTTTCACATTAATATCAATACCAGACCCACTATAGTTAATGTCTCCAGCTTCTACTAACTTCTTAAATCGTTCCGTCATTTTCGTTTCCTTGGCACCATATAATGTCCCGTTAAATCCCAAGATATTCCAACCCACAAATCCACCATCAATAAATTTTCGAATATTCGTTTCACGACTCTGAGCATCTGCATCCATCCATTTCTTTGGAATAACGTTGCGATCGAGTAAGTTATCTTTGAATTCATCTCCTCTTGGGCTGGAGAGAGCTGCTTTTAGGTTGGCGTTTCTGATTTCTTGTAAATCTTTTCCCGGGGTATCTTTAGGGAGTGTGAGAGAGTCTTCATCCACAAATTCCACTTCACCTGATTCATTTCTTAGCACTGAATCAACCAATCGAACAAGTGATTCCTGTGAGGGGGAGAGAAGAAGCTCCTGACTCACTCTTGTAACCACTTCAAGTGGAATGCCTAGACTAGTAGTGACATATTCGATAGCTTGTGGAATAGCTTCTTGCCATTTTCTTTCGTCAAGTTTGTCTTTGCTAAAGAAGTAGCTGTTGAAACGCAGATTATAGTTCTCTTGTAAATCTCTTTTTTTCTTTAGCTCACTAGTCATTGAGGATTCTTGAAGCAACCGTGCAACTAAGATTGGAATGATGTGATCAGCATAATCATCGACACTATCATTCATTGAAGAAAACATTTTCTCCACAAAAAGAGTACCGTTCGTTTTTGGCCGAAGCGCTCTGTTAGACCGTGCTTTTCCCTCCAAAAGGAAGGTGGTTGTGCCTAAAAGTCTTCCTCTCTCCAGCGTAAGTTCTTGTGATATCTGATCACATAATTTCCAAACGATCTCACTTAATTTTTTCTCTGAAGGTAATGATTCGCGATGATGTTCTGACCATCCGACTTTCTCTCTATCTTGGAAGGTAAATAGAATGTCTCTTCTACGCATCTGATCCGTTTGGCTTGTGCTAAATCGTTCATCGCTACGGATAAATTCTAAATCAAAAGTGGTGCGAACTCCTGTCTGTTGACTCAAATCAAGCCGACCTACAAGTTGAGTCGCTGTTTCGATCATCCGCTGTGTAATATTTTGTTGTAACTGCACATTTTGTTCGGAAGTAAAGATTTGCCCTAGTGACTCACTGTCTGCAATAATCCCCTCCACATACAACGGAATAACTTGAGAGATTCGTTGTTGAAGCTCAGTCTTTAATACTTCCTTATTTTGCTCAATCTCATCCCACCATTGTTCTTGCTGTCGCTTCGCCCAAGTTTCAAATAATGGTCGCAATGCTTGTTTTAGATCAATGTCTTCAACTTTCCTCCAGAATTCTTGGGATTTCTCCAAAAACAGAATGCTGGTTGGATTTCTTTTCTCTTGGCCGATTTTTTTCTTCCCCTCTGCTGTTTGATAGTTCAAAAGCTCTTTCATAGCCGCGGCCTCTTGTATGAAACCTGTATATGAAAATAAAACGTCTATAGATGATTCAAAGGAGTCAGCCGCCCGCAATTTTTCCAGAAGCTGTGGTTTTACGCGTTCTTTCTTCCTCTTTACGACCTCTCTTGCTATAAAGTCAGATGCCCGAGTCCATGTATCTTTGCTTGCAAACAACCCCTGTAATTTGTCTGGTAAATTGTTGAGTGGCACATCCAAAATGCTCTCATCATTAAGTAAATCCTGCATTGTCTGTAAGGCTCTTTGCCATTTTTCAACGAGTGCATCTGGAAACCGCTTGCTCCTTTTTACGTTTTCTAAACTTATGCGCAGGAAGGAGAGATTGGACAACGATTCAAAAGCATTGCCTTTCAAAAAGTCTTCTTCATAATTTCCCCAACTTTTCTTTTCATTCTCACAAGATATTGTAGTGACTTGATTAAATAGGCTTTCAAGTTCAGAGTTTACTCCCAATCCCGAGTAATTTTCCAAACTTTGATTATAAGCAAAGGGGTCTGTCTGGATTAAGCCTTGGATGCGAAAAACTCTGCTTCTGAGAAGTCTAAACCAGATAGGAGGATCTTTTATTTGTTGATGCAAGGAGTTGATTTTATCCAGTGCCCCTTTGAGCGGAGAAGGACTGTCTGTTCTCAGTCTTGTGAGCTCTCTTGTGAGTGTAATGATGATATGAATTTCATTTGGATCTGTTTTCTTTTCTTGTTTTTTAGTCTGTTCATCATTGAAAGCTTCAGTAATTCGATCATTGATTGCATTGAGTTCTTTTGTGCGCGCCTCTAGCTGTGCAAAGAGTTTTTTCTGATGGTCTGTAGCAAACCTGTCATTTAGAAAATTGTAGTAATCTGTGTGCAATTTTTTCTGAAGTCTTCTATAAGCAATTTTGAGTTCATCTTTAATTGATGGGCTATTCCGATCGATCCCTATTCGTTGATACTCACTAAGAGTATTGTCCAATAAACGTTGAATTCCTTCATCCTTCAAAACATCTTGAGCCAATAGCTCTTGTTGCGATCTCGTAGGTTGATCAGTGTCAATTTTCCCTTTGCTTTCTTTTAGTGGAGGTTCGTCTGGGGGGGCAGATTCACTTTGTTTAGGTGAAAATTCAGTTTGTTCTTGAGTTGGGTCTTGTTTCATCTTCGATTGTTGATTTGACAAAGTTCTTATCTTTCGAACCAATATTTTAATGTCTGTAATGTAATCCAGAAAATTCTGGACATCTGTCACAATCGATTGTATTTGACGAACTGCATTCTCTAATTTTTGTAAATCTTCTGTATCCTTGACATCTGCGAGAATTTTTTGAATTCGCTCACGATCTTGATCAAGACTATCTTTCCCAGGATCATATTCGTGGTGGTTTGTCTGAGAAGAAGGTTCGTTGATGTTCATATATGTGCAAGACAATGTGAAGGGCTGGCGAGAAGGAAATAATATGTACTGTGATGTTACCAGAGTTTCGGGAAAATATAAATTCTGAAGGGGCAAGAATCCTACACGACGGCATGCCTTATTTCTTTTTTCATGTGAGCATGCTTTGTCGAACTGCAAAGATGTAACTTCGATTTCTCCAACCAGACAAAAACAGAAGAGGACATAGCAAAAAGCTACGTCCTCTGTTTTGTGCCCGGGGAGGGAATCGAACCCTCATGAGATTGCTCCCACACGATTTTGAGTCGTGCGCGTCTGCCAGTTCCGCCACCTGGGCAATACATCTGATATTTTATCACGCGAGGAACAGTCTGGGAGGTTGCGATCACTTTTCAGGAGATACATGGGAGCAAAGAAAGGGATCCTTCGACTACGCTCAGGACGACAAACAGGGAGAAGGTGTCAGATCTTCTCCACTCCATGTTTCCTCATCGGCGACTTGGGTAGTCGAAGAATAAAAGGAGAACTGGATCCCCGACGCAGGCTATCCCGCCAAGCCGTGATGCCTCCTCGAGGATGACAACAGGAGAGAATGACCCACCTGCATACCAGATGTTTCGCTTCTATGCTTATTCAGCCATATCGAAAATCTGGCTATTTCGGTGGGCAGGCAGAAAGAAAAAAAATGGAGAAATTACTTTACAAAGAAAATGAAGGCGATGACGACAATTTGGGGAGCCAAACCCAAGAGCATATCGGGAGTAGAACGGTGGAAATTGTGATGAAAATCATTAAATGGTTTTAACCACCAAGGGTTCCATTTCAAAAAATTGCGAGGTGCTTCCATAAAATCAGGAAGTAATCCTACAAACGCTCCAAACCAGGCATTCACATTGATTCCTGTCCTCATTGACTGGAAAAACCAAAATACGAGACCGACAGCGAGCAACATGTCAAAGATCTCTAAAAACATCGCAGTGGATTTTTTCCTCGTTCCATTGGACAGACCCGTGCCCACATCCCAGTGGATGATCGCATCCTCTATATAGTGAGAAGCGAGGACAAGCGGAATATAGATAAGAGGGGAGCCAATCTTATCAGCAATGAACGCTCCAGTTAGAGCATGTGAGATTGAAAGCATAAAAAAATATTGTACGTCTGTTTTGGATTTTTTTCAAAGGTAGGCCGAAAGCGACTAACTCTTGTAGAGGTTGCTTCTTGAGTGGATAATCACTCGTATGGGAATTCTCACGTTTTTGTTGTCAGTTGCTTCGTTTCTTGTGTGTACGTATCTTTCTTTTTTTGTTCTGTGGCGAAAAAATGAGAGTGAACATATTCCCGATCTTCAACCATTTCTAGATCGTGCCGTCGTGTCCTTTGTCGGGGGAGCACTCACAGGAAGAGTTGCATTTGTGCTGTTGTCACTTCCGCAAGGAATTCGGCCAGGCTCGATCCTTGATTTCTTTTGGGGGCCGATCTCTTTGCCAATTGCCTTGCTTTTTGGGTTAACCTTTTTATATCTTTTGACAAAAGCAGACTGGAAAGACCGATTTATCTTGCTTGATTTTACGAGTATTGCTCTGTCTTTTTGGTTTGCAAGTCTTGCCATCCGCAGTGTGTTTTTGGGAGTTATTGGCCTTTCGATCCGGACGTCTGAGATACAGGTGGCGGTCATTCCACTGTTGTTTTCATTTTTCTCATTTGTCTTTTATGCGCTGCTTTTTTCTGCCCTGAATTATCTTGAAAAAAGATATCGAACCTTTATGTGGTACAGGTCTCGCAGGAGTAGTGCGCAAAGTGGATTTGTGATCTCTGTATTTTTGATCCTCTCAAGTGTCTGGCAACTAGCCATTGCGGCTTTGAGTGGACAGCTCACATCGAGTGTCGTGCAGATTGCAACGACACTTTTAACGATCTTTTTCTTTGTCAGTGGGTTTCTTCTTTTGTACATCCGATCCGGACGTTTTAAGGGAAAGTAATTTTCACTATTTGTGTACGGTTTTTTGTGGTTTTGCAAATTGGAAATAGGCATGATATACATATCATCGACTATGGCACTTAACAAAGATCAAAAAGAAACCTTACGGAAAATGCTTTTGGAACAAAAAGCAAAGCTTCAAAGCGTGTTGGAGTCTCTGGCTCGTGGCAATCCAAAACAGAAAACGGAGCGGGTCAATGACAACGCAGATGTTGGGACGGAAGCTATGGAAGATGGGGAAAGTATCGAGAACGAGTCTCTTTCACGGGAAACTTGGCTACTCCTGCAACGAACAAACCAGGCACTGGAAAAAATTGATGAGGGTACGTACGGAAAAACAGATGAAGGTCAGGATATTCCATACAAACGATTGCTTGTTGATCCAACGGTGACAACCCTTGTGCAGTAGACGAGGGTCTATGGCAAACACACCATCTCCAAGGATTTTTTTTCTTCTTTCGTTGATTTCTTTTTTTTGTCTTGATCAATTTTCGAAGTGGTTTTCGTTCTCCAAGGGAATGGGGGTACTTAATACTGGTATTTCTTTTGGGCTCTTTTCGTCGTCATTTCTCACGCTCATCATTCTTCTCATTATTGTCGGAATTGCTGTACTCTATGGACGTACCTTGGTCAAGAATGCACCGGTCATCAGTGGGGTCTTTTTTGCGGGAAGTCTGTCAAATGTCGCTGATAGAGTATTGTATGGAGGCGTGAGAGATTTTCTCCCGATTCCGTTTACCGGAGTACACAATAACCTCGCCGATTGGGGAATAGTCCTTTCTCTTGGTATACTACTCTGGAGAGACTGGAAAAAGGGGAGGTAAGTAGACTAGTAGGATTAGTGAGATTAGTAGATTAGATCGAACAGAAGAGAGGGATCCATTCTACTTAAGGCTCCCACCTTAAGTCCTTGATATTGCATCTCGATCATTTGTCGAGATTTCATTCAAGAGACTTCGGTGGGCAGGCAGGATGACAAACAGGTATAAGGTATCAGGACAGAATGACCAATGCTCAATACCCAATAGAGGACAGAGGCAGGAGGCAAGGGTTCAGAGGTCAGGTATCTTGGACGTTGCAAGTTTGTCGTTTATCGTTGATCGTTTATCGAACGATAGCAAGAACAAACCTTCTCGACTGCGGCTAGCTAGGCTAGCCTACGCTCGAAGAATAAAAAGAAAGGCGTCTCATCGGCAACTTGGATAGTCGAAGAATACATGAGGAATATATGGAATTAACAGAATTAGATTCAGTAATCGTTTTTGAAGACGAGTATCTCGTGGCCATCAATAAGCCAGCGGGGTGGGTCGTCAACCGCTCTGATACCTATAAAGAAAACACAGTCCAAGACTGGATGGAACAAAGGGTGCACAGTGAAGGGAAGAAGGAAGCGACAGTGGTACGCGAAGAAAAGGATTTTCCTTTTGGGACTCCAGAAGAAATATATAAAGATCGGGGCGGAATCGTGCACCGACTTGATAAGGACACCTCGGGTATTTTGCTTTTGGCAAAAACTCCTGATGTCTTGATGAATCTGCTTGAACAGTTTCGGGAACGAACAATTGCGAAAACGTATGTAGCTCTAGTTCATGGGAAGATGGCTCCAAGTGAAGGCGTAATCCGGCTTCCAATGGCACGAAGTGAATCAGATCGAAAGAAATTTGAGATCGCTGCCGATGGCAGAGTTAGTGAAACAACGTACACAGTCATTGAACACTTTCCAGGACTTCCCAAAGGAATCTATGAGAAAAAAGGGAAACCGTATCAAGGTTTTAGTCTCCTAGAGCTGCAACCAAAAACGGGACGCACACATCAAATCCGTGTGCATCTGTCTGCACTCAAGCATCCTGTGGTCGGGGATCACGCCTACGCTGGAAAGAAGCGAATTGTGATTGATGAAGAATGGTGTCCGAGACAGTTTCTTCATGCCAAAGAAATACAGTTTGTCCATCCTGTCACGAACAAAAAAGTTCACATGGAAGCGCCACTCCCAGAAGATCTCCAAGGTGCGTTGGAAAAACTTACTGCTTAATTGATAAAGTTCGATAGATATGGAAAATAATTTGTCAGAAGTAGAAAATCAGCGCCGACCATTTTCAAAAATTCTTTTCACCGTTCTTCTTGTGTTTATGATGAGCATGACTGGAATTGCAGGCTATTATCTTGGTACCAAAGCCACACAGAAACCAAGTATAGAAAACGTTGTTATCGGTGATGCACCACCACTCATTACGACTGAATCAACGCCATCACCGCAAATTGAGATTCCGCCTTCACAAAGAGGTGAAATAACTTCAGAGTCAGGGACGAGGTATCAAACGATGTCGCTATCCTCAACAAGTGACATTGCTTGGCTGAAACAAGGTTATGCTACAAAATCTCCAAATCCTGATGTGGAAGTTTTTGTGTTCGCAGATATAACAGAAGGTAGTTTTAGTGCTCGGGTGCTGAGTGAAAATATTGAGTATCTTCGAGGTCAACAGAAGGAGAAAGCTCGTGTTTGGTATTTACATACTGTTTTAGCATATCGAGACATGCTTGGAGAACGATCATACATGGGCATTCTGCATTGCTTATCAGAGCAAGACAAAGTTTGGGAGAACATGACTGATGTAGCTTTATACGTACAAGCGTATGGAAAGAATGAGTTAACATACAAGGTAGATGATCTGGATGGATTTTGGAGGTGTCTCAAAGAAAAAGAAACAAAACCTGAAGAATTTGATGCGCAAATCCTAGATGGTCAGGAACGAATGAAGCATTTTGGAATTGTTGGTGTCCCTACTATCGTATTCTTCTCTCCAGCCAAAAGTCTGGCCATTGTGATGGAAGGGGCACTTCCAATCGATCATTTCAAAACCGCTACTGAAGATATCTTCAAAACACTACGCTGAACATTCATTTTCATTTGAATGTAATATAGGCCTATAGTTTTGATATAATACCCCCATGCCTAAAATTGAACGTGAGCGAAAAAGCGAGATCTTTCCCCCTATCGCGTATGAAGTTGATCATGTAGATATCGACTATATCGATAATTTTGTCGCAACACATAATACAGATGCGGACGAAAAACATTGGGTGTGGATGGGAAAAATTCGCAGCGCAGATGGATACCCTTTATTTACATTTGGTTCCGGTCCATGTACGAATCTCGCTTTTGTTTCGACAACAGGAGAGATAATACTTGGGCACATACCATATGTGTTTGTGGATCACACTCGATTACATCTCCCAAAAGACTCTGAGGAAAAAAAAGTTGATGCGCTAATTGAACAATTGCAAGGGAAGGAAGGTTGGACGTTATATTTATTTTCACTAGCGCCATATGATGACACTGAAAGAGCAATGGAGGTCAAAATTTTAACAAGAGATGATCTGATGAAAAGGTTCACTGAGATTGGGGTTGAGTGTATAGATCGAACGACTGTACATTCCAACGCTACAGTCTATGGTCTTATCATTGATCCAAATGAGAGAAAGATTAAAGTTTGTCATAAAGTAAAAGATTCTACGCCTTCCTAATAAAACCGTTGCTCGTAGGTTATACTCACTTCATGAAACCTTCCGTTCATGGCATTCATCACATCACCGCAATCGCGAGTGATGCACAAGAATGTTTTCACTTCTATACAAAAGTCCTTGGTCTTCGGCTCGTCAAAAAAACAGTCAATCAAGATGATGTAGGGACATATCATTTGTTTTTTGGTAATAAAACAGGGGAACCAGGAATGGATCTCACATTTTTTATCTTCAAGCCATCACAGCAGGGAATTCAAGGAGTGGGGCAAGTGAGCACGATTTCGCTTGCTGTTCCGTTGGAGTCTCTGTCCTTTTGGGAAGAAAGATTTGATGAATACAAGGTCAAACACGAAGATATTTCGACTCGTTTTGGCAAAGAGAGACTTGTTTTTTATGACTCAGATGAGCAGTGCCTAGAACTTGTAGGTATCCCAAAGACGGAACTTCACAATTTTTCAAACGATATATGGACAAGCGATGACATCGGGAAAGAGCTAGCTGTCCGGTCTTTTTATAGTGCCACACTTTCTGTGTCTTCACTTGCTCTGATAGAGCCGATCCTCACGCATGCATTTGGATATACAGTCTTTGTAAAAGAACAGGGTCACACGCTCTATACGCTGGATGGAAAATCAGGCGCGGTCCTTTTGGAAATTAAAGAGGCTCCAGACCAAGAAGGGGGGCTGAATGCTGCAGGCACAGTGCATCACATCGCATTTGAAGTCGCAGATGAGAAAGAACAAGACTCTGTTCGAGACAAGGTGGTCGAGCTTGGACTGTTTCCAACAGCAACGATTGATCGGTTTTATTTCAAATCTGTATACTTTCGCACTCCGGCTGGTATTCTTTTTGAGCTCGCAACCAGTGGCCCTGGATTCACTGCCGATGAAAATGAAAGTGATCTCGGAGGAAAGCTTGCATTACCGCCATTTTTAGAAAGCAAAAGAAGCGAGATAGAGAAGGGACTAGTGAAGTTTTAGAAAGAGATAGCAGGGGTAAGTAGATTAGTAAGACTAGTAGATTAGTGGATTAGAACAAACAAAAGAGAAAGGGATCCTTCGCTTCACTCAGGATGACAAAGAAAAGGAGCAATAGAAGGAAAACATTATGGACACAACAGATTTGAAACTTTTTGAGTATGTTGAGATTGATCGAAAGAAATCCAAAACTCTTTTTCTATTGCATGGAACAGGAGGGAACGAGCATGACCTATTTCCTTTGGTAGAGAATGTATCACTTCAGTACAATGTAGTGGGACTACGAGGAAATATCTCAGAAGGTGGAATGCTTCGTTTTTTTACCCGAGACAGTACGGGGAAGTTTGATCAAGAAAGTAT
Source organism: uncultured Pseudomonadales bacterium (assembly GCA_964492495.1). Classification (GTDB taxonomy): domain Bacteria; phylum Patescibacteriota; class Microgenomatia; order UBA1400; family UBA12028; genus CAZBKJ01. Next base: position 22,587 of record CAZBKJ010000002.1, on the reverse strand, counting down.
CGCAAAAGAAGTCGAAAAACTCACACGTTTCTTGAAAGGCTGGTACGACGAACACACCATGACTGCAAAAGACGCAGTTTTCTTAGGGTACTCTAATGGCGCGAACATGATTCTTGCGACTCTTTTCTCTTCGCCTGAAGTCATTGATTCTGCGATTCTTCTTCACTGTAAACTACCTTTTCTACCCAAAGATCTCGATCTTTCTAAAAAATCATTTCTGGTGACGTATGGTGTTGCGGATCGGATCATACCTGCGAATGAAAGCAAGGAAGTTGTTGCCAAGCTCCAAGAAATGCGCGCAAAAGTGCATACCGTGCAGCATGAAGGTGGTCATGAAATACGAGAACAGGAAGTGGAAGAGATAGAGAAGTTCTTGCGATGATACGATTATCTAATCCACATCGCATCGCCAAAACTATAGAAGCGGTAGTCGTGCGCTAGTGCATGATCGTACGCTTTTCCAATGAGGCAGTTTTTGAAACTTGAAAATACTATGTCAGTGTTTGGGGTAGAGACAAAAGCGGACACCAACATAAGTAAGGTCGATTTTGGGGTATGGAAGTTCGTGATGATGGAATCAACAAACGTAAACTTGTAGGGCGGATACATAAAAATACTCGTAGTTCCTGACCCAGGTTGCAAAGAGGCTGAATCCTTCGCGCAAGTTTCCAGAACACGAACGACCGTCGTCCCCACTGCAATTATTCGCTTCCCGTTGTGTTTTGCCTCTAGAAGGTTCTCTGCTACTGGCTGTGGAAGTTCATACCATTCACTATGCATGTGGTGTTCTTCAATCTTGTCTGTTTTTACGGGAAGGAACGTGCCAAGACCAACATGAAGGGTGACTTCTTCAACTTGTACACCTTTGGCGCGTATTTTTTCAAGGAGTTCTGGAGTGAAGTGAAGTCCAGCAGTAGGGGCAGCGACGGCACCTTGTTTTTTTGCAAAGACTGTTTGGTACAGAGACCGTAGATCACTCTCGTCTTTTCCTTCCCATTTGATGTATGGGGGAATGGGAGTCTGTGCCCATTTATCAAGCAGTGGAAAAAAATGTTCTCGGTTGATATGAAAGGTTAGTTTACGCGTATACCCATCGACATCAGTACAAATTCCGGTGACATGTGTTCCAGGAATTTCAAATGTATCTCCAATTTTTAAGCCCGGTTTGGTAAGTGCAGACCAGGTAATTGAGTCAGGTGTAATCGAAAGTTCTTTTTCCAGCAAAAGTTCTATGGGTTTTTTATTCAAAGACTGGATCCCCGACGCAGGCGATCTCGCCTGGGCGAGATGCCTCCTCGAGGATGACACTGCAACTTTGGGCGTCTTATGAACGAGTAAACGTGCAGGGAAGACCTTGGTATTGTTGAGCACCAAAACATCATTTGGGGTCAATAGATCCACGAGGTCAGAAAAGTGTTTGTCTTCAAACTTGTCGGTTTTTTTGTCCACGATAAGGAGCTTACTTTGATCGCGGGGGAAAACCGGCTTTTGAGCGATTTTTTCATCAGGGAGATGGTAGTCAAAATCTTGTAGGGAGAGCATAGGAAAAATTCTACTAAAAAATGCATTTGGCAGTCATTCAATTTCTCTTTCTTCTAGAGCAATTGTACAATACAAGAGAAAGACACTATGAATTCATTTTCCTTTGATCTACTTGCAACAAAAGACCGGGGGCGTGCTGGAGTCATGCATACACCTCACGGCGATGTACAGACTCCCATTTTCATGCCCGTAGGGACACAAGCGAGTGTGAAGTCGCTTGATAGTATGGATGTCCAAAACACGGGTGCGCAGGTCATGCTGGCAAACACCTATCACCTCTATCTTCGGCCTGGGGAAGAAGTGATCAATACTCTTGGTGGGGTTCAAAAAATGATGCAGTGGGATAAACCGGTACTCACTGATAGCGGAGGGTTTCAAGTGTTTTCATTGGGTAAACAACTTGAAAGCAAAAATCTCAAAATCCAAAATCCAAATTCCAATAAAAACTCAAATGAAATGCAACCGACAAAAATAACTGACGAAGGGGTAGAATTTTCTTCCCATCTTGATGGAAGTAAGCATTTCTTTACGCCAGAAAAATCAATTCAGATACAGGCAAGTATTGGAGCTGACATCATTATGGCATTTGATGAATGCACGCCTGATGCGGCAGATGAATCCTACGCGAGGGAGGCACTGGATCGTACGCACAGATGGGCGAAGCAAAGTAAAGAAGAATGGGAGAGACTAGAAAGAAAATCACAGCAAGGAAACTATCAAGCGCTTTTTGGAATAGTCCAAGGGGCAATGATTAAAAATCTGCGAGAGGAATCGGCTGAGTTTATCAGTGGCTTGGGATTTGATGGTGTCGCAGTGGGGGGTGAAACGATTGGATACAACATGAAAGGGACGGGTGAGGTAATGGAGTGGATAGAAGGTTTACTGCCTCAAGATAAACCGCGATATGCCATGGGGCTTGGGAGCAATCCACAAGATATTTTGGATGCGGTGGAGATGGGTTTTGACATGTTTGATTGTGTCGCACCGACACGACTTGCACGAAATGGAGCGTTGTACAACGCAAAATTCCAAAATCCAAATGCCAAATTCCAATTAGAATCTCAATACGCCAAAAACAGACTGTTAATAGGAAATAAAGAGTTTGAATTGGATCAATCGGTCGTCCAAGATGGATGTGATTGTTATACCTGTACGCGAGGGTATACGAGAGCGTACTTGCATCATTTGTTTAAGACAAAAGAACTCTCGTACTATCGTTTGGCAAGTATTCATAATGTTCGCTTTATGATCCGGTTGTGCGAGGAGATACGAAAAGGAATACTGGAAGAGTAGGCAGAGGACAGAGGACAGAGGACAGAGGACAGAGGACAGAGGCAAGGTTTCAGGTATCAGTAGATAGCAGGAACGAGATACCAGATACGAGAGGGATCCTTCGACTACGCTCCCTCCTCCACACTCGATATTCCTTCTCGATCATTAGTCGAGAATCCATTCGAGATGTTACGGAAGGGCAGGCAGGATGACAGACAACAGAGAAGGTGAACGCCTGCAAACGCTTCTGTCTCTATAAAGTTGGGACTATCTTCTATAAACTCTTTGAATATGCAGCTGGATTTCTCACAAAAAGCGCCAACACCCGTACGTGGCACATCAACTTTTACGATTCCTTCTTTTTCAATTCCACCAGTCATACTACGAGTACTCGCGATCATTGTAGCTATCGGTATACTTTTCTTTTTCTTACTCCAATTGATTGTCGGGAGATTGTTTCGTGAGCCAATCGGGCTTGTATTTTTTGCACAAGACAGAGAGACCTCTGTGCGAAAACACGTACATATTGTATGGATGGATCCGCAAAATAATTCAGTGAGAACGCTCTCACTCCCTGATGATTTGGAAGTATCGTCCCAGACGTTTGGAACGTATCCTGTGAGTAGTTTGTATGATTACTACGAGCTGGAACAGCGAGATGTTCAGGCACTTCTTGATTATCTCTCCATTTTTTTCCGAATCGATTTGTCTGAATACACGGTGGGATCCGCAAAAGAAAACTCCAAAGCAGATTTGAAAAAGAATGCAGTAGAAGCAATTCTTCATCCACAAAAAACGTCACTCTCTTTGCTCAAACGTCTCACAGTTTTTTCGTATCTCAAATTTTCTCACTACAGCTATCAAGAAGAACAACTTGATGATTTTGTACTTCCATCGGATCATAACGGAAAGCGACTGGATATTGCGAAGTATCAGCAATGGGCAGTAAAACGTTTCTCCCCATCGGATCAAAATTTTGGTGAATATTCACTCGCGGTTCTGAATGCTTCCACAAGAGCAGGTGTCGCGACCCAGTTATCGACCATCGTGGAAGGATTTGGGTACCAGGTCATTGCGGTCAATGAGTCACTCGTCAAAGAAAATTCTGGAAGTATTTTTATTTCTTCAAAAGTTGAAAAAACTGCAAATGCAGTCCTGTTTTTGGAGCGATTGCTTGGAACGCAAGTGATTGTTGATGATACAAAAACGAGTGAGAAACGTGCAGATATCGTAATACTTTTAGGGGAAGAACAAGCAAAAACGCTTATTCCATAGGATCTGGTTCTTCGGTGTCACTTTCCTCAGCTTCATTTCCAGTCTCACGTGTATCAAGTGGTGCTTCGTCAAGCAAAACGTCTTCAGAGATGCTGGTTGATCGATTGGAGCTTGAGAGAGGGAAGGAGGCAGCAAATGTGCAAGTTGGGCTTTTGAGGGTTTCTTTGATAAAGACGATACAGCCTTTTTTGTGAGAGGACTGGATGCGGACAACGTAGGTGTTTCCAAAACCGATTAATTTTTGCAATCGAAACGCAATGTCATCAGGAAGAGAACCGACGTATGTTCCTGCTTGGGTCACCACATTGACCCGGTGATTTTTGACGACTAACTTGCACGAAATTGCGGTAGGAAGAGTTTGCAAGACATCAGGGTCTGCAAGTCGCTGCAAACTGACCGATTTTGTTTTTCCTGGTTCTTCAATAAATTCATCATGGCTTGAAAGACTATCAACACGAACTGGCCTCACTTTTTGCTTGAGCATCGCAACGAACTTTGTGGCAATTGGATTAAAAGCCTCAACAGCGAGAACAGACTCGTAGATTTTTTTGGCTTTTGAAAAATTTTCCAGTTGCATTTCGCAAAATGCGAGACGATTGAGTGCTCCAATATTTTCTGGTTCCAGCTCAATGATTGCCTCGTTTTTTTCTTTGGCTTCCTGCCATTTGCCAACTGCTGCATTGCTAATTGCTTGAGAACTCAAAGTTTGGACTGTTGTCATAAGATATTCTTTTGTGTTGCGTTCGCCGTTGATTGCCCGCGATCTACGATAAAAATTCAACTGGTGAACAGACTACGTGATTTAAAAATCATTTGCAAGCTTTTGATTTCTTTTTGGGAAATCATGGCTCTCAAACATGGTAGAATACCACGAGTAGAGGTGAATTTACACTGTCAATATCATAATCCAAATTTTCTATGGCTGGGCACAGTAAATGGCACAATATTCAAAAACGAAAAGGAGTCCAAGACGCAAAGCGTAGTAAGGAATTTACTGCCGTTGGCAGGCTTATTTCTTCGGCGGTAAAAAAGACAGGAATATCAGATCCTTTGCAAAATCCTAGTCTTCGTTTGGCTTTGGATAAAGCAAAGATCGCAAACATGCCAAACGATAATATAAAGCGAGCTATTGAAAAAGGTTTAGGAAAGAGTGCGTCCGGGGCATCAATCGATGAGATGCTGTACGAAGGGTATGGTCCAAATGGAATTGGAGTGATCATCCTTGTGCGAACTGATAACAAACAGCGTACGAGTAGTGAAGTGAGAACAATTTTTTCCAAAGCGGGTGGGTCACTGGCAGGACCTGGAGCTGCGAGCTTTTTATTTTCTGTACAAGAAGGTGAATACACGCCTACGATTACTGTGGAACTGACAAAAGAACAATCAGAATTTTTTGCTTCCTTCATTGATGAACTCGAAAATAATGACGATGTGGATGGGGTGTGGCATAATGCGGTGTATGCGTAAACGTGAACGATTTATATTAAGCTCAATTATTCTCTCTCTTGGACTTCTTGCAACTCAATTTGTGTCCGCTGATATCAGACCAATTGCGATTGCGTTGTTTTTTGTTGCCTCCTATCTCACGAGTGCTTGGGCGCTCTCAAAAACCATCAATGGCCTCGAGTGGGTAACGATTGTACCGCTTCCGGCACTGTACTCGCTTTCTGTGTCACTGTTTTATTTTTTGTTGCCATCCAATCTCGTTTCACGTATCGCAATTTTATTGTTGTTCGGGGTAGGGATGTATGCCTTGTATCTTGCCTCAAATATCTACTCCATCGGGAAAATTAAAACAATTCAGTTGTTGCGGGCAGCGCATGCGGTAGGATTATTATTTCTATTTATCATGTGTTTGTTTTTTTGTAACTTTATTTTTTCATTAAAACTTCCGGTAGGGTATAACGCGATTCTTTTAGGCGTCACACTATTCTTACCACTCCTTTGTGCAATTTGGTCTGTTGAGTTGCTCCCAAAACTTTCAACGCGAGTTGTTGGAACTGCTATTTTTGGAACGCTGATTTTGGCGGAAATCGGAATTGGTTTATCATTTCTTCCTGTGGGGCTCTGGACTGCCTCTCTCTATGTGACGGCGATGTTGTACGTCGGATTCGGGATCATTCAGAATTTCTTCATTGGGAGGCTTTTTGCCAAGACTCTTCGAGAGTACCTCTGGTTGGCTGTTTTTGTGACAATGTCACTTATCTTGCTTATAGACTGGAAGTAAGACAAGCGACAAGTTTATAGATAATAGTTTATTGTTTATAGATTGATAGCAAAACACCACAGATTGTAGGCAAAAAGGCTCAAAAAGTGTAAATTTACTCGAGTAGAAGGTAAAAAAAAGTCGTTTTTACTCAAGTGGGGAGGGGAGTAGGGGGGATTTTAGCCTGGAGCTACGCAGGTAACTATATCAAACTGCATCAATACGCATTAATATTATAAGACGTTTCATGAGAATATTTCACGACATGTGGAAAACTCATACCAGGTATAAGAATGTACTCAGACACTCAAACATAAAAAACCCGAATACGCTTATTGGGTTGTCTGACTGTGAATGACACCTGGTAGGCGTAGATATCAGGTGTTTCACCTGGTGTAGGTGTTTGAATTGTCTCGTGTTGAGTATGCACTCCAGAGTGTCGTTGTCTCCCAGCACCATTCCTGATCCACAAGTACTTCACTCTTTGGCTATCCGTACTCGGGGTCGTCTCGATAGAATTACGCAACATACAAGGTACAAGGCACAAGGTACAAGGCATAGTCAATGCGTTGAAATACAGAGAACCCGCTTAAAAGGCTGTGAGAAGATTAGTTGATTGGTTGACCGATGAACGGCTGTTCTTACAGATGAAGGTAAGGTCGCACAATATACCTTTTGCGACATGAATGAGGAGGTGTCGGAGAAGACCATGGTTTTATCGTTTTTCGTTTCTACGCCCTCATTCTTTTTTATTCTGTCGCTTCCCTTTCTTTCTTGTTTCATTTGTGTCTTTGGAAAACCCTCATATATCCACTGTTACGTATCGTTTGTGTATGTATTCCAATTGGAGATTTACCCGAAAACTCAGGCGTTGTACTAGCCCTTTTTGCCGTTTTTTCAAAAACTTGTTTACGTTGATATATCCGCCTAATATGTGAGAGGCATACATAGTCATCTACCCTACCAATAAGCCGATTTTGAGGCTCCTACGAGGTCGCTTTACTCAAGGAGTTTTGAAGGGATAGAGCCAGCAGTTTTTCAATAGTTTGTCGTATTCTTCTGTGTACTCAGCCTTCGTAAGCTTGTCTGTAAACCAATACACAAGGAATAACCTTGCCATCAACACTTCACACGCGATGAGGTTTACGAGTACTGGCATCAGTAGAATGACGAGGGTACTTTTACTGACTGTGAGAAGCCACATAGTTTTTATCCTATTGCGCTACAAATTCCTTTTCAATACACTGGTGATGTCGCACAATTTGTTTGAGAGAATCAAAAATAGTTCTTCGTTTCAAAAAACTTGGATGATTTGTTACAGATACGTTGAATGCACAGCGCAAATAACCGTGAAATTTTGGGTTATTATATGTTTATTATATTCATCATCAAGTGGACTTGAGAAACGCTACCACTACCCTTTTCTCAAGGGTGTTGAGAAAGAGTGGCAAAAAGAATTGATCAATCAATACATGGACTAGGGTCAGGGAAGTAGCACTCTCCCCTACCCCATTGCCAATACCTAGAATAGTTTATTCTAAGATAGTCTCGGGCACGGTGAATAAAACCAGACAATGTTTACTTGGCAGTTAAAGACAGCAAAAAAAGGAAAAAAACGTACCTATGAAAGCATCGACAATCCTGACTCCACTTCACACAGAGATCACGCATTTTTTGGAACACATTGAAGTAGAAAGAAACTTAAGTAGGCTGACTGTTCGTAACTATCGACACTACTTATCGCGCTTTGCTGACTGGTTTTCAGAAAATCAGCACCAAGAAATTGAAGAACTCTCGCTAGAAGACGTCCGTCAATATCGACTCTTTTTGGCTCGCTTTACGGATGTCTATGGAAAAGAACTTACGAAAAAAACACAAGGGTACCATGTCATTGCCCTACGCTCTTTCCTCAAGTGGCTGATCAAGCAGGATCGACAGGTTCTTGCGCCTGAAAAGATTGATCTGCCAAAAAGTGAGGGGCTTTCGATGAAGTTTTTGGATCTGGCTGCGCTTGAAAGACTCATGAGTCAGCCTCTCTTGTCTACTCCACTTGGACTTCGAGATCGAGCGATCCTTGAGATGCTTTTTAGCACCGGACTTCGTGTCAGTGAGTTGGTGTCGCTTGATCGAGATCAGGTGGACATGGATCGGCGAGAGTTTGCCATCATTGGAAAAGGCCGACGTACTCGGGTCGTGTTTCTCTCTGATAGAGCGGCTTCTCATCTCCAGTCATTCTTGGTATCCCGAACGGATACCTATAAACCACTTTTTATTCACCTCAACCGAGATGATTCGCACGACATTGATGGAGATTCGATGCGACTTACTTCCCGAACCGTACAGCGAATTGTGGAGAAATATGTGAAGCTTGCAAAGCTCTCTATCAAAATCACGCCACATGGACTCAGGCATACCTTTGCAACGGATCTGCTACATAACGGTGCGGGACTGCGTGATGTACAAGAGCTTTTGGGTCACAAAAATATCGCAACAACGCAGATCTATACACACGTTACTCGAGCAGACCTGCGTAAAGTTCATGAAAAGTTTCACGGTACCTAGTATATTCCGCTAAATGTACCGTGACACCGCGAAAGCGGGTGCCATGGCACATAACACGAATCACGAAAAGAACATTATCGTCGGGGACGGTGCGAAGCTGATATGGCATCTGGTTGAGTCACTCCATCGGAATGAAGGTGTTTTTCTATTTCTGCTAGTACAAAGTGAATGAGTTTCATTCTCTCAGGGTCTTTTGTAGCAATTGGATTGTCATTTCTCTCAACAACAAGGACAGTATTGTTTTCATCTTGGGTGGAAACTTCAATATTCTCTGCATTTCGTAGAGAGTCGGGTATGAAGAGCGAGGCATTTTTTTGTTGCAGATCAATTGCAACTCGAATTGTAATCTTATTTTTATTTGCTAATTCTCCATAGAAAGATATTTTTCGAGTCGTAGTTTCAGATGACTTTTTTAGATTATAGACAACATCTGCTGTTAGCTGAGGATTACTGCCAACATCTATCTGGAAATGTTTGAATGTATTGCTCATTTCTTGTGGAATCTGAACGGAAAATGCTGGAAAATCATCTACTTCAATCTCCGTCGGATGAGCTTTTTTCATTTCTGCTATTTTTTCTGCCAAAGAGGGGTCTGTGATTTGTAAGTGCGTACTATTCTTATATCCCGAGGGTGTTCGTCCATTTGTAATAGTAAAAGACGGGTGTACTAGACCTAGCTTTTTTTGCGCCTCTAGAATTCCCTCGATTGCTGGTAGGTACGTTCGTAAATTCGGTGATGTACCCGTGAATAAAAAACGTAGATTTCGTCGGATTACTCGTTCTGGAGCTGGCTCAGAAAACATATGCTCTGCTATTTTTCCTCCTAAAACTGCCCCTACTGCACCAATGAGAAGCCTTCGTCGTGATAATCCTTTTTTTTCCATAAACTAGCCTCTTTTTTTATTGAGAAAATATGAGCGCATTGTTGGTGGTTCCCCGCTATCGGGATAAAAGACCGGAATAACCAATGTATCTTTAAATTCTCGTAAAAACTTTATCGGTATGTCTTTTTTACTGATTCCGACTACTTTTTCTAGGTAGTCGTCTCCGTACGAGAGAAAGACTGTACCATCTGGGTGTGCTTTCGAGCTTGCTCCAACCCCGACCTCAATGTTATCTGGTTTTGCCAGAACCGTTTTTATGTTTTCGAAGAATTTTGGATACAAATAGATTGGCAAAACAAAGGTGTGTAATCGAGGGTCTTTAGGACGGACGACGATAGGTTTGCCCTGGATATCATATGCTTCATAGTTGTCTAGCTTTCTATACATTGCCCAAATGCTATTCAGAGTCGAACGTGCAAAGAGATCTTTCTTTTCCATAGGAGTTACAGCGTTTCGTACGAAAGAGTCACTGTCATGGTGTAGGTGTTGCTTCCAGGCTCGACATTGGTTGGGGCTGCAACTCGATTCTCTGCCCCACCCATGGCTGCGTCTTGTTTGGCATACATTAAAGGCCCTGGAAAGTTGGAGTTATTGTTTTCAGTCACATTGATAATTTTCCCAAGTCGTACTCCTGCAAGACGACTTAAGTCCCCTGCTTTTTCCTTGGCTCTAGTGATCGCAATCTCTCGTGTCTGGGTTTCGAGTTCTTTTTGCTTTTCATCAGAGAGTGTAAAGGTGACTCCACCAACTTGATTTGCTCCATTTTTCGTTGCGGTATCAACTACTTGGTTGATCTTGGTAAAGTCCTTGACTGTGACCTGAAGACTTACATTGAGTGCGTACCCCGTTATTTTCTGATCTCCGGTTCGAAAATCATAGTTTGGATACAGACTATAGTTCACGGTCTTGATATCTGCCTTGTCTATTCCTAACCCTTGGACATCTCTGGTAATAGAGTTGATAATTTGATTGCCTTTGTCCTGGGCTGCTTGTACAGTGCCTTCGCTCGTCTGAATGCCGACATTCACTTTTGCCCGGTCAGGGACGGCGGTTACTTCCCCTTCCCCGGTCACATCAAAGGTATTTTGTTTGTTGGTAGTGGTTTGGGTAATCGAGAGTGGAATAGGTCCGAGGATTTTTGTTACGAGGACAATGAGTGCAATTGCTGCAAGTGTACCAAGAACAGAAGAGACAAAGGAACGATTCATACAAAGTACCTCCTACAGGTGCTAGTTTCTTGAGGTATCTTAACCGCTTTTGAGAAAAGGTGCAAATTTTAGGAACGTTGGTACAGTTCTTTATAGAGCTTCAAGTGCACGACAGTCAGCGAGAGCGGAAGAAAACTGCCAATCGCAAGGATGAAGTCTTTGGACTGAAAAACCCCTACAGTCATAAAAAGTAAAATTTGCATCTCTATGAGGGAGAAATGCAGATACCGCTGCGCGGCCTGTTGTTCTGCTTGGGAAGGCATAGAGAATTAGTCTCTTACAAATTCACCCACAAAACCAGTAATCACTCCGGTCACATATGGGATAAACGTGGCTTTGGCAAGTTCTGGATTGTGTGAATATTTTGCATAGAAAATCATTGCCACTGCTACACTCTCTTGTAGTAACGCAAGAAAAGTAAGGGGATTTAATGGTTCTCTAGCTTGTTCTTAGCTCATATGCTAGTGATTTTAACACAGACACTTACTCTTGCAGCTCCGCTACAGTCTCCATCACTTCTTCCACCGGTTTTTTGGTGGTAGCACAAGCAGTGACAAGATCATTCTTTGGCAGTCGCATGAGGATCACTCCCTGCGTAGGGCGTTTAAGTACCGGAATGTTTTTTAAAGGTAGCTTGATTACTTGAGCCTGTTTGGTGGTTAAGACTACATCATCGATTGTTTCATCAACGATCTTCGCACATGCAACCTTCCCTGTCTTATCCACAATCTCACTTACTTTTACGCCCATTCCAGCTCTCTTTTGGAGTGGATACTCATCAAGCTTGGTTTGTTTGCCCATACCTCGCTCTGTCACAACCAATAAGTGGCGGAAGTATTTCTTGCGTTTGTCTGCTGGTACTTCCATCTCTGGTGAGAAGCTTTCAACACCCACAACGTAGTCTTTGTCTTTGAGTTCGACTGCTTTGACTCCTTGGGTATCACGTGCAGAAGACTTCACTTCTTTTTCATGGAATCTGATACTCTTGCCGTCATTGGTGACAAGCATGATGTGGTCACTGCCAGTGGTGATGCGTCCAAACACTAACTCATCTTCACCTTTGAGCACAATCGCGATGATACCAGTGGTACGGATGTTGGCAAAATCAGCGAGTGGGGTCTTTTTGACCAATCCTTTGAGTGTTGCTAAGGCAATATATTTGCCTGGTGGATTCTTTTCGTTGAGTGTCAAAATGGCCTGGATATGTTCTTCTTGTTGTAAGTTCACAAGGTTCACGATCGCTTGGCCTTTGGCAATACGACTGCTCTCTGGAAGTTCATATACTTTTGTTTTAAAGACCCGACCTTTGTTGGTAAAGAGAAGCAGACTGTCATGAGTCTGGCAGACCAGTAGCTCTGAAACTGCATCCTCATCTTTGGTTGTCATCCCTGAGACACCTTTTCCTCCACGCGCCTGACTTCTGTAGGTCGATGGATTGAGTCTTTTGATGTATCCAGTCTCTGTCACCGTGATAATAGTATCTTCATTGGGAACGAGATCTTCTTCGGTGATATCTCCAAGTTTTCCTTTGTGGACTTTGGTTCGTCGTTCATCTCCGTGCATGTCTATCATTTCCTTGGTTTCTTTTCCGATTGTCTGCAGGATCTTTTTGGGATTGGAGAGAAGCGCTAACAATTCTTCAATTGTTGCCATGATGGCTTTGTATTCGTCCTCAATTTTTTGTCGTTCAAGAGCAGCTAGCTTTCGCAGCTGCATATCAAGGATAGCGACAGCCTGAATTGCTGATAGCTTGAACTTCTCCATAAGCGCTGCTTTGGCGACTTCACTGTCTTTGGAGGCTCTGATAGTTTTGATAACATCATCAAGGTTTTTTAAGGCAATGAGCAGTCCTTCAAGGATATGTGCGCGATCACGTGCGGCCTTGAGATCAAACTGTGCGCGTTTGACGATCACAATCTGGCGGTGGCGGACATACTCCATCAAAATAGTTTTTACATTCATGAGTTGTGGTGTGCCTTCGGAGTTGATTGCCACCATGTTCATTGAGAATGTGGTCTGGAGCTCAGTCATCTTGAAAAGTGCATTGAGCACCGATTTTGGTCTGGCGTCTTTTTTCAGGTCAAAGGCAATGCGCATACCATCGCGGTCAGATTCATCACGAAGATCCGCAATGCCAATCAATTTTTTGTCACGAGCAAGTCCGGCAATCTTGGCTACTAACTTGGCTTTGTTCACCTGGTATGGAAGCTCTGTGACAATGATCTGGAACTTTCCTGACTTGTTCTCCACAATTTCCGCTTTTCCTCGAATCAAGACTCGTCCCCTGCCTGTGGCGTATGCTTCTTTAATTTCTTTGAAGTCGTAGATGGTTCCTGCAGTTGGAAAATCTGGTCCTTTGATATGTTCACAAATATCATCAATCGTGGCGTTGGAATCAAACTGTCCGGCAATGAGTTTGGCTTCGCCTGTCTCTACATTGAGGTCTTCTGATTTCTCTCCTGGTGTAGCTTGCCCAAGTTCTATGACTTTTAAGATTGCGGTACACACCTCAGTGAGGTTGTGTGGTGGAATTTTGGTAGCCATACCAACCGCAATACCTTCACTTCCCATGAGGAGTAAGTTTGGTAACTTGGCTGGTAGTACTGTTGGTTCCTGTAAACTGCCATCAAAGTTGTCGGCAAATTTGACCGTTTCTTTATCAAGGTCCGCCAAAAGTTCTTCACTGATCTTGGCCATACGTGCTTCGGTGTAACGCATGGCAGCTGCACTATCACCATCGATACTTCCGTAGTTTCCCTGTCCATCAACCAAGGGATAGCGCATCGAGAATTCTTGCGCTAAACGTACCATGGCTTCATACACAGGCGCATCACCGTGCGGGTGGTCCTTTCCAAGAACTTCTCCAACGATACGAGCTGATTTCTTGTAGGGAGTATTCCAGCGAATACCCATTTCTTTCATGGCAAAGAGAATACGTCTGTGCACTGGCTTTAAGCCATCACGGACATCAGGAAGGGCACGTGCCACAATCACACTCATGGCATAGTCGAGATACGACTTCTGCATCTCATCGATAATGGAGACCGGACGAATCTTCCCAAACTGTCATCGGGCATAAAAACTTTCTCTATGATTCCTTCTTGTCATCTAGTATTCCTAAAAGACCCTGAGCAAGCTGTGTAGCTTGGTCTCTTTTATTCTCATTGTCGGAATTCCACTCAATTCGGGCAAGTCCAAGGAGGGCAGCAAGAACAGGGTTTCCACTCTCTTCTACTTTTTTTATAAAGTTATTCCAGGCTGCATACCTCTGCTCATCTGGAAGCCACTCACCGTTTTCGTATGTTGCATAGACATTTTTCCATTCAGGGTCACTCGTTACTCGTCGTACGATTTCCTGAGTCAATGCATTGCGTAGCAAATCATATGCATTAGTATCTCTAGGCTCTCGCAGTAGGTTAATCTCTCGTACTACACCCAGGAGTGCTAAATCCAACAAACCAGATACACCTCCAATTCTTCGTACCAGATTTTCACGCATGTTTGCATCTAGATCCTCATGATAAATTATCTTGGATTCGGGCATAAAAAATATTTTTCTACTCATTCATCGTGTCAATAAGGGCAGTCCAACGGACTTGGCTTTGTTTTACAAATCCAAATCGTTCAATACCATCAACTTTTGGATTTTCACTGACACATTTTAGAAATACAGTTTTTTCTTCTTTTCTAGAAATTGATTCTGCAAGAAGAAGAGCTGATTGACAGACCTCTCCAATTTCTTCATCAGAAAGTGGGTCAGATTTACTAATAAAAATACTTAACACAGCAAGTTCAGCGCCTTTTGGATAGTTCAATAAAAAGTATGATTCTCTGTCTACTGACAAACCAAGATCTTTACGTTCATTTTCAGATCTATAGATATCAAACCCAATATCATGGCCAGAGTCGGTTCTTCTTAATGATGAAAATTCTTGTGTTAACATATGGTTTTTTTTACTTACAGTTGCAGCCCTCTCCACCACAACATCCTCTATCATCACACTTGCAGTCGTCACCTTCACAGTTTTCACAGTCGCATTCTTTTTCGTACACTTTTGCTGATTCTTCAACTTCTTTTTCTGCTGTTTTTCTGTCTTGGAATTTATGAACTTTGATCCATTTTCCTGGTTCAAGTTCTTTGTAGTGTTCAAAGAAGTGCTTGATGCGATCAAGCATATGCTCTGGAACATCTTTTAGATCTTCGTACACACCAAAGATTGGGTCGACCTTCTTGTCTGGAACCGCAATCAGTTTGTGATCAATTCCTTCTTCATCTTCCATTTCAAGCATTCCAATAACGTGTCCTTTGATCCCAACGCCAGGATTTACTTTTTTACTTGCGAGTACCAAGACATCGACTGGATCGCCATCTTTTCCTTTGGTTCCGATGACGTATCCGTAGTTTGCTGGATATCCCATGGATGTATGAAGGAAACGGTCTGCCATGAGCATCCCTGTGTCTTCATCAACTTCATACTTCACATCGCTTCCTTCTGGAATCTCGATGAAAAAGAGTAATTTTTTAAGATCCATACGATCCTCCTCATTAAGTGCTATCTTTTCTACCTTTTCATTCTCTGTTGTACTGCCCGCCTACCTCTCAACACCTGTAGTCTGTTGCCCTGCTCACTACCTCGTTCGCAGGACGAAATTATCAAACTCGACTAAATGTCGAGATTCGCTAATTTCGCATGCGTCTGAATAAACTTCTTGCGAGGTGGGACTTCATCACCCATCAAGGTGGTGAAAACCGCATCGACTTTTGACGCTTCTTCTAGTGTAATTTTCTTGAGCATTCGAGTCTTTGGATCCATCGTGGTTTCCCAGAGCTGGCCAGGGTTCATTTCTCCAAGACCTTTGTAGCGCTGGACATTGATCACCATGCTCTTGTTTCCACCTTGTAGCTCCTTGTATGCTGCGTCGCGTTCTTCTTCGGTGAAGGCATAGCGCACATCTTTTTTGTTCCAGATCTTAAAAAGTGGAGGCATGGCAATGTACAAAAATCCGCCTTCTACAATCTGTGGCAAGTGTCGATAGAAAAACGTGAGTCCGAGTGTCGTGATATGTTCTCCATCAACGTCAGCATCGTTCATGAGAATAATGCGGTGATAGCGAAGTTTTTTGATATCAAAGGTATCTCCAAGTCCTGTACCTAAAGCGATAACCAGATTTTTTAACTCTTCAAAGTCAACGATCTTATCAAGTCTAGCTCTCTCGGTATTGAGGATCTTTCCTCGTAGTGGAAAAATAGCCTGGAATTTACGATCTCTTCCCTGCTTTGCACTTCCACCGGCTGAGTCTCCCTCAACCATATATAACTCAGACTCGGCTGGATCAGATGTCTGGCAATCTGCAAGCTTTCCTGGGAGTGATGATCCTTCAAACGCTCCTTTTCGGATGACTGCTTCTTTGGCGGCGCGGGCAGCAAGACGAGCTCGGGCTGCAAGCATGACTTTCTCAACGATGTTCCGCGCTTCTTTTGGATGTTCTTCAAGATATTGATCAAGACCAGTCTTGGCTATCTGATAGACAGCTGACTGGACTTCGGCGTTGTTGAGCTTGGTTTTTGTCTGACTTTCAAACTGAATGTCATTACTTGGCATTTTGACAAAGATAACCGCTGTGAGTCCTTCACGCAGATCCTCTGCAGTGAACATATCTTTTTCATTTTTCACCAGGTTGTTTTTGACGATATAGTCTTTGAGTGATTTGTTGAGCGCACTTCTAAATCCAGTAAGGTGGGTTCCACCATCTGGCGTTTTGATCGTATTGGCGAAACTTTCGATGTTTTCGGAGTATGTATCGTTGTATTGAACCGCAACGTCGGCAAAGACTTTAAACTTGGTGGCATCATACTCACCTGACATGGAGATAACATCATGCAGGATTTTTTTGTTGTGATTTAAGTGCGAAACCAGAGATTTGATTCCACCTTCAAAGTAGAAGTGCTGCTCAACATCTTTGATCTCGTCACTTAAGCGAAAATACAGACCCGCCATCAAATATGCGCGTTCACGAATAAAGTTTGTGATGGTGTTACTATTGAATTCGACCGTTGAAAAAATCGTTGTATCAGGCAGGAAGTTACTTAAAGTTCCACTTTGATATGTTGTGAAGTATTTTGATGCATTTGGAAACATTTCGACTACTTTTGATTCAGGTACTTCTTTCACTCCCGCTCGTGGAGTACCGATCGTATATTCCTGGAAAAAATACTTCTTTTCTCGTTTGACGACGACTCGCATGTGGGAAGAAAGAGCGTTGACTGCTGATGCTCCAACTCCATGAAGTCCTCCTGATGCCTGGTACGCCATTTCGTCAAACTTTCCTCCGGCATGAAGCTTCGTCATGGCAATTTCAAGAGCGCTTACACCTGAAGGGTGCATGCCTGTTGGGATTCCACGACCGTTATCAATCACAGTTACATACCCATCTTGCCCCAAAAACACGCTGACTTCTTTGGCATAGCCAACAATGGCTTCATCGACAGAGTTATCAACGATTTCTTTGACCAAATGATGTAAACCGGTCGCATCTGTGGATCCAATGTACATACCAGGGCGCTTGCGTACTGGCTCAAGTCCCTCGAGTACTCGGATATCGGAAGCTGAATAAGAGGCTTTTGGCATAAGAGTGAAGTTCTACCAAGGAAGAGGTGGTTTTGTCAATTCATTAGCGAATAAAAAGTGATCATACCACAAGAGCGAGTAGGTTTCAGGTGGAGGAAAGAGCGAAAAGGAGATCCTCTACCACAAGCTTTGCGTTGACCTGGGCAGTGAGATACTCCAGTGCCTGGAGGCAGTGTTGTTGATGAAGAATTGTGCTTTTTGTTGGAGGAAGTGTACGCAGCTGTTGGAGGATTGCTGAAACGACCTCTATAGCGTCTTCTTTTGTCGCTCCTTGGTCTTTGACAAACTGAATACTTTTCCCAACTGAGTATTTCCCTGTAACGATTTCTTGAAGCTCTGATATCGAAATTTTCTGATCTTTGTGGACGCTTCCTAGTATTTTTATACTCATTACCTGACAACGTGAACGGATCGTCGGAAGCAGCTTTTGTGGCGCTCCTGTGATCAAGATAATCTGTGTGTTCTGTGGGGGTTCCTCAAGGGTCTTTAAGAGTGCTTGTTGGGCTGGAAGTGTGATGACTTCTGCGGGTGCAATCAAAAACACCTTATAGTCTCGTGAGAAAGGACTCAACGAGGCTTGAGAAACAAGCGTATGAATCTGTTCGATGGAAATAGATGCCTTCCCTTCCTTGGGTTGAATCCATAGCACATCAGGATGTGGTTCTGGAGGAAGACCTAGTTTGGCAAGTAACTCTTCTTGTGAAAAAGAGTCTGTGGGAACAATGAGTGAGGGGTAATGCATAGCAGATGTGTGGTGAGTATATATCACGAGTGGAGGAAGATCAGTAGATCAGGGGCAAGGTGTCAGAGGCAAGAGGTCAGGGACGATGCAAGGTTCAAGGTTTCAGGTGCAAGGGGTCAGGGACTAGAAATGAGGTACGAGAGAACAAAGAAAGGGATCCATTCGACTTAAGGCTCCCACCTTAAGTCCTTGATATTGCATCTCGATCATTTGTCGAGATTTCATTCAAGAGACTTCGGTGGGCAGGCAGGATGACAAGCACAGAGAAGGTATCAGGGCTTCTTAGACTTCGGCCAGCGAAGCTAGCCTTCGCTCCAAGAATAAATAATCTGGCTATTTCGGTGGGCAGACAAGATAAGAACGGATTTGTCTTGCACTGGAGTCCTATTGGTTGCTACACTTAATTTCAAAGTCATGCCCGACCAACCAATTTCTCCACTAGCTCATGCCGATGGCATTCCATCATTTACCAATGCCTCGGTGGCATCAATCCTTTTGGAACAAGGGAATTTGACGCAGGCTCAATACGATGATCTCTCTCTAGAACATATCAATACCAATAAAAGTGTCGAGGCCTTGATTGAAGAAAAGAACATCGTCAGCGATGAGATACTCACGCTTGCGAAGTCAAAAGCGTACAACGTCCCATACGTCAAACTGTCTGAAACAGGTATCGCTCCAGAAGCGCTGTCACAGATCCCTGAAAGTGTTGCCCGCCGCTACAAACTCATTCCCTATTCCATGGATTCTGCGACTGGAACGGTAAACGTGGCGATGGCAAATCCTCTTGATCTCATGGCCTTGGATTTTGTTACCAAAAAAACCGGAAAGAAAATTGCGATCACGATTGCATCCCCTTTTGAGGTGCTTCGTGCAATCAATGAGCGCTACGCACAAAACCTCACAACCCAAGTCAATCAAGCGCTCAAGGAAACTGATCAAGCGCAAACACTGGTGTCCTCCGGAAACGTCATTGACTTAAATCAAGCGAGTTCTGAAATTATCCGTGAAGCGCCAATTGCAAAAATTGTTGAAACTATTCTGTCGTTTGCTATGAAAGCGAGAGCGTCAGATGTCCATATTGAGCCTTTGGAGGATCGCACCCGTGTACGCTACCGTATTGATGGTATTTTGATGGAAAAGCTGGTTCTTCCCAAGTCAGTGCACCCTGCTCTGATCTCTCGCATCAAAATTATCTCTGACTTAAAGATTGACGAGAAGCGCATTCCACAAGATGGACGTTTTAACTTTCGCACCAAAGATGACGAAGTGGATCTGCGTGTCTCTACCCTGCCCACGGTGCACGGTGAGAAAATCGTGATGCGTTTGCTCAAGAAATCCGGTGCGATCCCAACCCTGTCAGATCTTGGTATCCGAGGCACAGGACTTACTCGACTTGAAGCAGCAGCGCAAGTTCCCCATGGAATTGTTCTTGTCACAGGTCCCACCGGCTCAGGAAAAACTACGACGCTCTACTCACTCCTTCATAAGATCAACTCCCCTCGCGTCAACATCATGACCTTGGAAGATCCAGTCGAGTACCAGATGCAAGGCGTCAACCAAGTACAGATCAATCCGCAAGCAGGACTCACTTTTGCATCGGGACTTCGGTCCTTCCTTCGTCAGGATCCAAACATCATCATGGTGGGAGAAATCCGTGATACCGAGACAGCAGAGCTAGCAATCCAAGCATCGCTCACCGGTCACCTCGTGTTCTCGACACTTCACACCAACTCTGCGTCTGGTGCTCTGCCGCGTCTTTTGGATATGGGTGCAGAGCCATTTTTGCTGGCGTCATCAATTACGCTGGTGATGGCACAGCGCGTACTTCGCTGTAATGCACCGGAAACTGAAGAGTACACCCCAGAGCCTGAGGTAGAAAAAGACATCCGAACTGTGCTTGGCCCTCTCTATGATGGATGGGCAAAGACAAACAACATGGAAGGAAAACCACTCAAGTTAAAACGCGGAATCAAGTCTCGTAGTAATGAAGACACGGGGTATCAAGGTCGTATTGGAATCTTTGAGGTTCTTCAAATGAATGAAAAGATTGCTCGATTGATTCTTGAGCACCGCCCTGGATCAGAGATAGAACAGCAAGCCCTAGCAGATGGGATGTTGCTGATGAAGCAAGATGGCTACTTGAAAGTATTGGACGGACTTACCACAATAGAAGAAGTATTGCGTGTGGCACAGGTGTAAAGAAATAGTAGATTAGTAAGACTAGTGGGATTAGTAGATTAGAACAGAAGAGATAGCACGAGAAAAAAAGAGTAGGGAGAAAATTTTATGACACTGCAAGACATGATGACAAGTTGTATACAGCAGAGTGCATCAGATATTCATCTGATCGTGGGCTCTCCTCCTATGCTTCGTTTGAATGGCGCATTGACCCCTTTTAATGATGAAGCAATTCTTACTCCGGCAAAATCGCAGGAAATGGTGTTCTCTGTCTTAAATCAGGAGCAAAAGGATCAACTGCTCGTCAATAAAGAAGTTGATTTCTCGTATCAACACAATGAGGCCGGTCGTTTTCGTATCAACGCCTACTACCACAAAGGGACGATCGCAGCTGCCATGCGTTTGATCCCTGTCAAAATTAAATCAATTGAAGAGCTTCGCCTCCCCTCTCTCCTTCATCAATTTACTGGAATGAAGCAAGGATTTGTGCTCATCACTGGACCAACAGGTCAAGGAAAATCATCCACACTCGCTGCCATTATCGAAGAAATCAACCAAAATCGTGCCGAACACATTTTGACGGTGGAAGATCCAATTGAGTTTATCTATGAGCCAAAGAAAAGTATCATCTCGCAGCGTGAGCTTCATGCGGATACCCATTCATGGGATGTGTCACTCAAGTCCGCCCTTCGTGAGGATCCAAACGTGGTGCTCATCGGCGAAATGCGGGACTTTGAAACGATTGCCGCTGCCTTAACCATTGCTGAAACTGGACACTTGGTCTTTGCAACGCTTCATACCAACTCTGCGTCACAAACGATTGATCGTATTATCGATGTATTCCCTGAACATCAGCAAGGACAAGTACGTCTGCAACTGGCAAACACACTACAAGCTGTCGTGTCACAGCGTCTGATTCAGAGTCTTCGTGGTGAACTCGTCGTAGCTGTCGAAGTTCTCCTTGCCACTGGTGCGGTTCGAAACATCATCCGTGATGGAAAAACATTTCAGCTTGATAACGTGATCTCTACTTCATCAGACGTCGGGATGGTCTCTTTGGAAAGTAGTCTCGCAAAGCTTGTAAACAATGGTGACATTGCATACGAACACGCGCTAGAACATGCCCTCTGGCCGGATCAGCTCGCACGTCTGGTGAAGCATAAGACGTAGAGGAGATAGCAGTAGATCAGTGGATCAGTAAGACTAGTAGATTAGTGCAAAAAAAGAATGAGAATTAGCGTATGAATATTTATAAGTACAAAGCGCGAACCCAAACAAACGACACGGTCACAGGGAAAATTGAGGCAGCAACAACAAAAGAAGCGAGCGCTGTTTTGCGTGAACGTGGACTCTTCATTATTTCCATCACACAGTATCATGATCTGGGGATCTCTTCTCTTCTTCACTTTACGGGAGTTTCTCGTAATGACGTGGTGAACTTTACGCGTCAGCTTTCAACAATGATCACTGCTGGACTCTCGCTTACGGAAGCGCTTGGAATTTTGGAAGTTCAGGCAACGGTGAGTATGCGAAAAGTCATCGATGAAGTGCGACGCGATATTGAAGGAGGAATGCCCTTCTCCAGAGCTTTGGAAAAACATCCAAAGATCTTTGACATGGTTTATATCTCTTTGGTGCGGGCAGGCGAATCAGCCGGAGTACTCGATAAAGTGCTCAATCGTCTTGCAGAGACACTGGAAAAGCAAAAAGAATTTGCATCGAAAACTAAAGGGGCGCTAATTTATCCGGTAATTGTGCTTCTAGCAATGGCTGTGGTGGGGTTTATCATGATGGTTTTTGTGGTACCAAAACTTACCACAATGTATACAGATTTCGGAGCAGACTTGCCGGCAGCAACCCAAGCGCTTATGACGGTATCAAATCTCATGAGCAGGTTCTGGTATTTGTTCCTCTTGCTTGGTGTGGGAGGCTATCTAGGACTCTATTACTATAAAAAAACTCCTGTAGGAAGATTGAAGATTGATGAATTCAAATTGAAAATTCCTATCTTTGGGGTACTTATCACAAAGATGGCCTTAGTGGAGTTGACACGCACATTGTCACTTCTCAGCTCTGCTGGAGTTGC
>CAZBKJ010000001.1:0-81241 GCA_964492495.1 uncultured Pseudomonadales bacterium | reverse complement strand
GTCTCCATCTCTGCTCATCCATTTTCCGCACTCATTTTGTGTATCTGTTTGTATGCATTTCTTCATATTCAAAAGGGTCATAAACCATTTCGGTATCTCGCAATTTCTATCCTTGCATTTGGAGCCACACTTTTTATCGATTACCCCAATCTCGTAATTTTCTTTCCGATAGTATTTTTATCGCTTGTTGGCGTTTTGCATATTCAAAAAGTAGATGGAACACTTGATATTCAAATTCCTCTGTTTCGTATACTGCTTGCTTCTCTTCTCTTTCTTTTCCCACTCTTTCTTTTCTTTGGATACAACTCCATTCACTACGGAAAATACATCGCCTTTTCCAATACCTACAACCTCAAACGACTAGACATCCAGGGAATTCCATACACGAAAGATACCTTGACCAATGACGTTTTTTTACAGAAAAAATATGCAGGACGTTTTCAGATTTCACGTGTCGCAAAAGGTGCTCGAATTCTCCTTGTCAGTCATGATCGCGGGGTATTTGTGTATTCTCCAGTGCTTGTGTTCTCACTTCTTGGATTCTATGTGTTGTGGAAAGAAAACAGGACATTTGCGGTTGCCAGTCTACTCACAACTATCGTTGCTGTGTGTACGTACGGAGCCTTTGATGATCCATGGGGAGGATGGGGGTTTGGACCACGATACATGATTGTTATTCTGCCAATCTTTGCACTCCTGACCGCCCTCGCCTATGACCGAGTGCTCAAACATTTTCTTGCTTTGCGAGTGGTGTTCTTGTTGTTATTCTCCTACAGTATCGGTGTCAATCTAGTAGGCGCGCTTACCACAAGTGCAGTTCCACCTAGCGTTGAGGCTATTGGACTTGGACTTCAAGATAACTTCATTCTCAATATCAACTATCTTCTCCATAGTACGATCCCGACGAGAGCAGTGTTCTATACGCATGCGTTTGGAAAGGTCGTGAGTCCAGTAGCCTATGCTTCAGCCATTCTTGTGATGAGTTCACTCCTTGTACTCTGGGTACAAAAAAGGGAGCACGCGCAATGATTGCAGCATTTTTTCAAGATCCATGGGTTATTTTCGGACTGTTTGCGCAGGGTGTGTTTTTCCTGCGTTTTGTTGTGCAGTGGTATGTATCAGAGCGTGAGAAAAAAAGCATTATTCCCATCTCTTTTTGGTACATAAGTATTGTCGGATCTTTACTGATTCTTATCTATTCCATTCATAGGAAAGACAGTGTTTTTATTCTTGCATCGTTTTTAAGCTTAGGAATTTATCTTCGAAATCTTTCTCTGGCTTCTCAAAAAAAAACAGCGTAAAAATTTGCCTCTCGATCCTCTACACATATCTTGTTACAATGGGGCAATGAAATCGTCCCATATCGTTTTATTTCTGGTTCTCACAGTTGTTCTCTCAGCATGTACCAATCCCTTTGCCAAGAAAAAAGCAGGACTAAAAGTCGTCACCAATATTCCTAGTGAAGTGTCTATCGATGGAACATCTTCCGGAAAAACCCCACTTGAAAATAAATCCCTGGAAGTAAAAAAATACGAGCTCAAACTTACACCAGACAACTCTTCACAAGAACCATTTGAAGGTTCTGTGAAGCTTCATGCAGGATTTGAAACCACCATTGAATGGGTCTTTTCAGATACCAAAGAAGCCAGTAGTGGCTACATCTTTGAGTACGAAGACGCTCAAAACAAAGCAAAAGCAGAACTCCAAATCACCGCGACCCCTGATAATGTTCCCGTTTCGATCGATGGAGAAAATGTAGGGTTTACGCCACTACTTATCGACAAACTTGAGGCTGGAACGCACACGGTCACACTTGCTGCCCCTGGATATCAGGAAGTGAACAAGCAGGTACTTTTGGTCAAAGGAAAACGTGTACTCATGACCGCGAAGCTTGCCCGAACTGCTGTTGATACACTGCTTCTTCCACCGGAAGCTAGCCAGTCAGGTGAACTTGCATCTCCAGCCCCTGCAACCGGATCAGCCAAGACGACACCAACACCAAAAGCCACACCAAAAACCACTCCCAAGCCAAGTGCTACTCCAGTAGCGACATCAAGCACGCAAGCATCGTCATCAGGAACAATTACGACAGTAAAAAAGACAACCACCACAAAACCATACGTAGAAATTCTCACAACACCAACAAACTTTTTGCGCGTGCGTGAGCTTGCGAGCACCACATCCAAAGAAGTCTACAGACTTGCTGTTGGATCAACTGTTCCCTTTGCAAATGCCTCTTCGTCAGGCTGGATAAAAATCACCTACGACGGAACGCTTCAGGGTTGGGTTAGCGATCAATACGCCAAACTTGTAAAGTAGTTTTATAGGAACCTATAGAAGTATTTTTTATCTGTTTTTTTCGTCAAGCAACTCATCCATATAACCGTGTTTTTACATGAAAATTTTCGGAAATATTTGTTGACACGTAGAAAATGTTCCTGTATCGTCGATAGATAGTAGCAATGACCCTTTGAGGTAAATTGCAATATAAATATTACTATATACAGAAGATTGTTGATGGTTTTTTCCTTCATACTATGAAAAAAATAATTACAAGCCTATTTTTTCTTCTTGCTATTTGTACCTTCACTGCCATCGGCACCAGCGCCTACTTCATCGATAGAGAATCCACCCGCAACAATTCATTTAATTCCGGAAAAGTTGACCTAAAAATTGATAACTTGAGCTACTACAATGGAGAGCTCAGCAGAGAAACTTCATGGAGAAGAAAAGACTTGGGTGAGGGAGATTTTTTCTTTAACTTTACTGACCTCAAACCAACCGATGATGGACACGATGCGATTAGTCTTCATGTGAGTTCCAATGCCTCATGGGCATGTATGGAGATGAGCCTGACAAGTGATGACGATGTCAGCTCCAATGAGCCAGAACTTGAATCAGGTGACGCACCAGAAAATTCTGGAGATGACTTTGATGGTGAACTTGGAACACAACTCTCGTTTGTGTTCTGGAGCGATGATGGCGACAACGTGATCGAAACTGGAGAAAACATTGTGTTGGAAGGCCCCGCAAAAAATATTCTCAACACCAAACTCTCACTTGCTGACTCAGTCACGAGTAATGTGCTTGGAGTCAATGAGGGACAGCCACTGCAACCAAATACCACATACTATATTTCCAAAGCTTGGTGTTTTGGAACCCTGATTGTCACTCCTCTTGCATCAAACACGGGCAATCCCCTCACGAATCCAGGATACACCTGTGATGGTGACTTGCTTGATAACAGTACCCAAACAGATGCGCTCACTGCAGACGTTTCGTTTACTGCAACACAAAAGCGCAACAACAACTCATACAAGTGCCCAACCTGTGAAGGTGGAAGCAGTGGTGTGAGTCAAATCATCGCCAACGCACAGCAGAAGCGCAAAAATGGAAGTAATGTCCTTCCCTCACGTTCAAATACATCCTCAGTATTTGGCAATCCCGATGGCAGCAACCCTGTTGTTGAGGGAAAATTCTTTAGCCTTGGATATGGAGGAAGTTTGACCTACAAGTTCTCGGATCCAATCCTCAATGGAGCTGGAAGTGATGACCTCACCATTCACGAAGCAACCAACGGACGATCATCATACCCTCTAGAAAAAGCCAAGATTGAAGTCAGTCAAAATGGATCCACTTGGACAGACCTCGGAGAAGTGACAAGCAAACCAACATCTGCCTCAACAAAAGACTTGGGAAGCCTGCCATGGGCTCTCTACGTTCGCATTACCGATACCTCCAATAGTAGCCTCAACTCAGATCCGCTCTCTGATGGATTTGATCTTGATGCCATTGTCGGAAAGAAAACCAATACGTGTTTGCAAGATTAACAAACACTCCAAAAGAGTTCTCCTGAAAAAAGAACTCATCCTGCGGTGAACTGCCCTGTAACCGTATATACTCTTATAAAAGGAGGGTGTGTGTATGAATATTAAACGATTGTTAGCGAGCGTCACAACGCTTGGAGCACTTGGAGTTGCAGTCACTGCAGCGACCAGCTCATTTTTCTCTGATAGTGAAACATCCAGTGGCAATACCTTTGCCGCCGGAAGTATTGATTTAAAGCTTGGTGGAAACTTCAGTAGTCAGTTTAATGGACCAAGTCCATCGCCTGCTGTGTTTGCCCTTGCTGATCAAAATGGTACGACATTTTTTAACTTCACAGATCTAAAACCAGGTGATGTTGGTGGTGGATGGTTTGATATGCAAGTAAGTTCAAACCCATCATGGGCGTGTATGAAAACGACACTCACTGGAACACCAGAAAACGTTCTGATTGATCCAGAAAATCCATGGGATACCACAAGCGCGTCAGACTCTGGAGAACTTCAGAATCATCTCTCGTTTGCACTGTGGAACGATGTGGATGGTGATGGAGTCTACGAACCAGGCGTCGGTGGTGAAGGAACAGCAACTGGCCCTTACACCGTTG
Source organism: uncultured Pseudomonadales bacterium (assembly GCA_964492495.1). Taxonomy (GTDB): domain Bacteria; phylum Patescibacteriota; class Microgenomatia; order UBA1400; family UBA12028; genus CAZBKJ01. Next base: position 76,809 of record CAZBKJ010000001.1, on the reverse strand, counting down.
CAAGTCTTGCCGCTCTTGGATACACCCCAATTGCTGATAGTACAGGCACAGGACCATTGGCACTTTCAAGTGTTCCGTTGACACCTGAAACTCCATATCACTTGGGATGGCAGTACTGTTTCGGTGTGATCAACATGACCACACTCGAATGTGATGGTACAGATCCAGCCTACAACGATGCACAAACAGATGGAATCATTGGTGACTTTGAATTCACAGCAGTTCAAGCACGTAACAATGCAACATTTACCTGTGCAAGTTTGAGTGCAACACCAACACCAGTTGCGACCGCAAGTCCAACCCCAACGGTGACACCAACTCCAGTTGTATCGCCAACACCGGTAGCAACACCAACGGTTGTCCCAGAACCAACCCCAACACCAGCTGGTTAACGGTTGAGGTTTGAAGGTAATGTAATTTGAATTGAAAGCTAGGGGTTCCAGCAATGGAGCCCCTAGCACGATACAGCAGCAAAGCGGACTCTGACACAAATGAAAACAGCACTTTCTATTTTTTCTACCGGCATCTCTATCGTTGCTGTCTTCGTAGTCCTGGCAGTGAGTGGGTTACTGTTGCTCTCAAAGACCAATAACCCTGTAGGGTTGCGATCGTTTGCAGTACTCTCTGGGTCGATGGAACCCGCGATCCCGACTGGAGGACTCGTATTTGTGAAAAGTTTTGCTACGTATGAACCTGGTGATGTGCTCACTGTGACGTCCAAGATTGACACACAGCGTACTGTCACCCACCGAGTTGTCTCAAAAAAACCAAGTGACGAAGAGGGAAAAACCCTCTATTTCTTAAAAGGAGATGCCAACGAAGATGCAGATCAAGATCCAATAGAAGAGTCGCAAGTAGTTGGAAAAGTAGTCACCTATTTGCCGTACGTTGGGAAAATTATTGTGTATGCGCAGACACAAGTAGGGTTTATTGCATTGGTAATTATTCCTGCTACAATTCTCGCCTACTCAGAAATTTTGAGTATTAAAAACGAAGTTACAAAAGTATTTAGACCAAAAGAAACACAGATCACCTAATGAGTAGACTCACGACGATTCACACTACAAAACTCTTTACACACGCACTACGCATTGCTTTTTTTGTCTTGACCTTGGCAATGCCACTTGTTCCTACCTCATCCTCACTATACTTTGACAAAGAGTTCTCACGAATCAATACTGCCTACGCATCAAGCTTACTCATCAATGTCCGTGAAGGTGATGAGCCAGATGTACTCTCGTCACAAAAAATCACACCACAAAACTCACTCACTCGTTCTTTTTTTGTCCAAAAAGAAGGACCAGTAGCTCTGTCATACAGCCTGAAGTCAGCGATATCGCCAGGAGTTCCTCTGTGTGAAGCTGTCGAGATTTCGCTTGCCTACAAACGCGTCAATGAAACCAATGATGTCGTGACCACGCAGCTCTATTCAGGATTGTTTGAGGATATGTTTGTCAATCAAGATTTTGTAACTCCTGATCTTTCGATCCCAAACACTATTCCCTACATGATCAATAGCGAGTATCTGGAAAATGAACACTGGTACGAGGCAGTATTCTCTTTACCAGGGACAACAAGTGAAGAACTTTCCAATGCTTCTTGTCCGTTCATGATATTGATCAACGGCAAGCAACAAAACCTCGCAAGCCAAGGTGGAGGGTATGAAGATACCGCGATCCTAACGCAGACGATCAATGCAGGACAGTGGACAGGAGGCTCGTCACCAACCCCATCAGCCTCACCGACTCCGACGGTAGAACCAAGCCCAACCCCAACACTCGAACCTACACCCACACCAACACCAGAGCCGACTGCAACCCCAATAGTCACACCGACTCCAACTCTTGTGCCAACAATCGAGCCTACCCCTACTGCGACTCCAGAGCCAACGATCGACCCAACAGCTACACCTAGCCCAACACCAGCGCCACCAACACCAACCCCGACAACAGCACCATCACCGACGCCTGACACTACACCACAACCAACACCAACCCCAACACCATCTGTTGAGCCAACTTCGACACCAACGCCTAGCCCGACACCTACTCCAACCCCAGTACCTACACCGGTGATTGTCCAAACATCACCAACCCCAAGTCCTGTTCCACCATCTGGAGCGACACTGACGATGCCAAATGCACTCATCGCATTCCCACAGGATGTTCCACAAACAATCCCGCTTCGAGTCAATACACAGTCCTACCAAGTCATTGGGGTACAAACGTTTATTGATATAGCAGGAAACATTCCAGCTGATCTTGCATTTGTCCCCGCAAGCGTTCCAGGTCTTTCCAATATCATTTCAGAAATCAACACAACACCTACCGGCAGACGGTTGGTTCTTGCCCAGCTTGCAAACCCAAGCACCCCATACAGTACAAGTGATAGCGAGGTGACACTTGGATCATTTACCTTTACACCTGATGGTGATGGAGAACTGGAGTTTGCCTTCGATATGGTGAGTTCCAAAATACTTACAAGCGGAGAAACAACAACGAATATTTTACTTCCACCAGAAAATCAAACCTATGTCCTTGGAACAGTATCGCCAACACTCCAAATAACAGAAGTCTACTATGATGTTGCGCCTGACAGAGGAACAGAAGAACTCAATGAATGGGTAGAAATCTATAACAACTCTGCAATTCCAGTGAACTTGAAAAATTGGACTCTTACTGATGGGTCTGGAACAGAAAACATCCTCTCAACCAGTGATATCTTTCTTCCACCCAAATCGTTCGTGATCGTGACTCCTGATCAAACCACAGCAACGTTTTGGGGATACCCAGGCGGAACATATCTGTCCTTCCTAGGACAGCCTATTGGAAACGGGCTCGGAAATGTCTCAGATGCAGTTCTACTCAAAGATCCAAATTCAATCGTACGGGATGGCGTAAGTTGGGGAGCAAATGTGGATGCCTTCAATCCCGCAGTTCCAACCGTCCTTGAAGGTCATTCAATAGCACGATCAGATACGACAAGTGACACGGACAGCGCGGGTGACTGGATAGATACATTCACATCCTCACTACCACCAGGACCACATCCTGGAATAAGTCCATAAACGGTGCTTTGAAAATTTAGTTGTGCAGTTTCTTTTTTCGTGAAGCGACCAAATAGCTACCGACAAGAAGCATTCCGAGTCCCGTGAATGCTGCCAGTCGCGTGGCTGATCGTCCAGTTGCTGCTAAGCCAAGCACTTCCCCTGAACTAGAAGTTGAAGAGCCCGAAGAGTTTGAAGATGAGGAAGAACTTCCACCACCTCTATCCCCACAAAAGAAAGCTTCATTTTTTGCAAGGTAGGGAGCAGGATCAAGTCCCCATAGTGCACCATTGGGAATATATATCCATCCCTGTCTAATAAAAGAGTCTTTCTCTGTTTCTGAAATGTTTTCTACTTTCCACCAGTTTGTCTGAATACCGTCACTACTCGCAGGACAAAAACACTGCAAAACTTGGTTTCCTGAAACGGTATATACCGTATCAGATCCTCGAAACTCTCCAGAGTTTCCCGCAATTCCGTGCACTCCTTCTGCATAGGACGCACGAACCTCACCTTGTGGGCTTTCACATGACGGAAACGATGGGGCTTCAAGAGCTGATACACTGCGAACACTCCACATGAAAAATAGAGCTATAAAGCTTGCAACAAAGAGTCGCTGAAGCTTCAATGACATGGAAGTACTATGCATATTTCCGAATAGTTATATATATCGGACGTAATAATACCAAATAATACCCAATTTATCAAGCTATAGGACATAAGACGCACAAAGCACTCGTTTTTGGAGAAAAATGACAACCTATTGCCAGATCCAGTCTGGCACAAGATCGCGAATCTTGTCGAAAAATTGATGAAGCAACCCGCTCTGCGATGAGAGAAGGGTGACGGAATACGAGTCACCTTTTGCAAGTGTTATCTTTTTTGAGCGATGATCCTGTGCAAATACGGAAATCTCTTTGTCAGCTGGCAGTATTGGCAAGGCAAACTTTCCTTTTTGATCAGTATGTGTCAGTCTGTACTGCCCTTTAATCGTCGCATCAACAAGAGGTTTTTTGTCGTTTGAGACAACCGTACCTTCGATTACTCGAGGTTTAAAATACGAGCGCACAACAGCAACAGCTTCCTTTGGTTTTCCAAACTCGTCCCAGAGGGCTGTGGAACTATCCATGTTCACCCAGTAATTAATCCCAATGACTTTCTCTTCCAACGCAAGTCGAAAGAAAACGTCCGCTATCCAATCAGCCTGCTCTTTTTGGCTCATCGTTCCGTGAATATCAGGTATTGGAACACCAAGTTCCCCAAAGAAAATGAGTCCCTGACTACTCTGCGCAATTTCCCTGGTATCTCTGATAAGTTGTTCTGGAGTTTTCACGTAGTGGTCGATCGTCACGATTCCACCAAGTTCACGTGTAGTGTCAGGATCCATAATCAAACGAGCCACATCACCATTCATGGAATTGAGTGACGTATCGACACGCTTCCCAATCTCCTTAAACGATTGCTTCGCGACTGTGTGTTCTGCTATCAGGAAGTTTCGATGCCCTCGCACATCCTGGGTAAATCGTGGGTCACCAGGGCCACCGTTTTCACATTCAGGGCATGGAGAGAAAAAGTCACCATCTTCAAAAAGTCCTGGGTGTTTGATGATAAACGATCGAGTTTTCTCCAAGTGTTCTTCTCTAGTAATTTGTTCGTAACCAAACCATTTTTCCCAACCCGAAAAGTTGCCCCGAAACCAAATAGAAAGTCCGTACTTACGAGCCGTATAGACCCACAAATTCATGACTGGCAAGAACTCATCGTCATAGGGAGTAGCGATCCCAATATGTGTTGCACCAAGATCAGCAATGTTTTTGACTTGTGTATCGATACTCTTTTCAAACGCTTTTGGATCTTCTAAAACCTGACGACTTATATCACGGGAAAACTTCATCGTATCGACAGATTGAATTTCCCACCATGGATATGCATTCTTGGCAAAAGTCACAGGAGTAATTGTAAAGAAAACGATGGTGAAAAGGAAGGCAACTAAAAGCCTATATTTGTACATATATACATTATAGCAAAAGAACGCTAGTTTCTTGATCTCTGTACCATTTGTTGGATACATGTACGAATCTTCATTTCTTCTTCGCTTGAAAGATGACTGGGAGCATCAAGACGCCGGTAGTGATTAATACCCAGCGTTTCCATGACACCAGCAGATGAAATAATTTCGGGCGCGATGGTACACAAAAGTTTCCCTGTGGAATTTTCTCGGTGAATATACAAACGGTATGAAGGCTGTGGAATGACCGTATAGACAAAATCCCGGGTTAATTCGTCAAGATTTTTTGTGATTTCTTCTGCATACGCTTTGTGATGGGTCGCCAACACTTCTGTGATCTGTGTGAAGTCTTCCGGAAGATAAAAAGAATAACCCATTGGATATCCATTCTCGTCAGGATAATAGAAAGGCGTTTCGAGTTTTTTTGAAATCGCTTCCGATACCTCTCGAAAGCTTTGACTCGACAGCAACTGTCGCTCATCACGAAGGTGCTCTACCTCTGTATATTTACTCTGATCAACTGCAGATCTTTTCAGAGGCACTACTTGGCCGTGTGGCGATCCCAAGGTTCGCGATGTTCTATAGGTTTCATTGGAATATTGATCAACACAGTTCTCCGTTAAAAAAACAAGATAGGTGTGTGGATCCACACATTCGCGAAGCGTATCGAGCGTTTTGATAAAGAGTTCCCAGTAGAGTTTTTGTGTTTCTTTCGAAAATGCATAGATTGGTTCTGTGGGGATCGTTGTAACCAAGGGATCAACATCACGTCCCGCTAAGATCATGACAGAACCATCAGAATATGGACCTGTTGGCCAATAGAGCACAATCACTCCATCAGCCGTTTGTATGTGTTCTAGAATTCTTCCTTCTTCGTCGTTTTCTTTTGATAAAAAAGTATCGTGCAAAAATTGTGGGGTATTCAAGGCGGCGGTCTTTGCTGCAACTGTTTCCAGGCTCTCTGTAACATTTGCCCCATTGCCACGCACATCCAGTGTTCCTTGTGTAGCTAAACATGAAAATAGACCTGGTGGTTTGTGTGCGCGTAGTTCGGACATGGGAATGTGTATGCTGTTACTGGATAGCAGAACGGACATTTTTATCCGTCTGTTCAAGTTGTTCTGGAGTATTTACTCCGGTTCCTACCGATGAGAATGGTACCTCGCAGGATTCAACCCGCAGATTGTGTTTGACAGCAATCTCAATTAAATCGGTCAAATAATATTCCCCAGTGACTGGTGATGGAACAAGCGTATCAATGTACTCAAATAAAAATTTTGCAGAAAAACAATACATCGCAGGATTAATTCGATTGACAGCTCGCTCCTTCTCGCTAGCGTCCTTTTGCTCGACGATTTTAAGCACTCTTCCATCTTCTCCACAAATCACTCGTCCCCATGCGAGTGAATTTGGATCTGGGTGTGTTGTCGTTGCCATTACAATCGCAGCATTTTTTTTCAGAAGCAGTTCCTTCATGGTTCCCAAAATTTCGACCGTATAGTGCATCATATGATCGCCATGTCCGACAAAGACAATCGATGCATCAGGCACGGTTGTTTTTAGTGAATGAACAGCAATCTGTAATGCTTGTCCTGTACCTTGTTGTGGGTCTTGAACAACGTACAAAACTGAATCAGTAATGCTATCTTTGACGCTCTGTGCGAACGCCCCAACGACGACGATTATGGTATCGACAACTTGTTTGTAGAGCTCTACTCCATACACAACCAGTGGCTTTCCAGCAACAAGCAGACTCGTTTTGTTGCGATCAGTAGACTTGAGCCTCGTCCCTTTTCCAGCGGCGAGAATAATGCCAACGGTCGTAGTTTGTGAAGTTGTCATAAAAAAGTTTACTTTTGTCGCCCAAGTACTGGTTCAGTTTGCAAGATATCCAGATACTGATCTTTCAGTTCATAGATATCGGCAAATGGATATGAATCGACAAGGTTGTACTTATACAGTACACCGGTTTTTTTCATCAATTTAAATGTCTGATCATTTTCATCATTGGTTCTCATGACAATCCATCGTGCCCAACGATCCGGAGAAGTTGTTGCACTTTCCCAGTATGCACCAGTTCCTTCATGAATAAATCGTTTCATTGGTAAGTTTGAAGAGAAGATAATGGCATCATGTGAGGCCGCAGAGATCAAGATAAACCCTTTTTCATCCTTTGCTCGTGTCTGAAGCCACCCAGCAACTTCAGATACATTTTTTTGACTCGAACCGACTCGCCCATCATCAATCGTGACGATGTCGCCACTTGTAACGGCAAAGAAGCTGACAAACAACAATAACCCCAGGAGTACCCCACGATATGACTTCACTCGGTGAACCAAGTAACCGACATAAATGGCAACTGTAGGCATCATCATAATTCCATAGCGCACGTTAAACCAAGTATCACCGTTGATTCCTTGGATAAAAAGCACCGAGTGACCCAAATACAGGGCAAGGACGTTAAACACAAATGGAGCCATGAGGATGAGTGACGAGAGTCGTAGAGCAATCGGAATTTTCTTATCAAGCATGAGAAGCACCATTCCAAACAACGCTAAGATTGCAAAGAACGTGTTGTTGTTATAAAACATCGCATAGCCATAACTTTGTAGTGACTGTCCCCAATCGTGTTTGGTAATCAGCTGGCCAGCAGCCTCAATCTGTTCTTGCTGTGCATGTGCAGAGTACGGGCCAAACGCAAAATATAATGGGTCCTTAAAAATTGCAGCATTCCACACGATCCATAGAAATATTCCAAATCCTGCTAGCGTGTTATACAAGAAAAAGATCCCTTCGCTTTTCGCAAACTTTTTCTGTCTCCACAAATGAACAGTAATCAACGCTAATGCTGCAAAAGCCAAAAACCATCCATCATAGCGATTTAAGGTCGAAAGCATTACCCATACCGAACATTTAATCAGTGTGTAAATAGAGTTATCCTCATGATACTTAATGAGCTCATATGCAGCTGCCGTCATCGTCGCGATCAGCAGAAGCTCAGTCATTGCAGTTGACTGCAAGTACAAAATGTTTAAGTTTGTTGCAAAAAGAAGAGTTCCGGCAATTCTGCCAACAAGTCCAACCTGCAGTTTCTCAAGAATTTTATACACAAGAAGTGCTGTCGCAATGTACGAGATCATGGACTGAATTGCACCCGACATTCCAGAATGCCACATAAAATCATTCCAGATAGTAGGGATCATCAAAATGTGTGGCAACGGCAGCCACACACTTCCAAGCTGAGCAATTCCGGGTTTGAGACCTTCGACTACACGACGACCGATGTCTAAATGCGAGCGGGCATCGTTATATGCGAGTCCTAACCCATTTTGAAGGTAAAAGGCAAAATGCCAAACAGACAACACCATGAAAATTACAAACAGTGTCGGTACAAGGAAACGTCTGCCAAATGTCTTCAAACGTTCAAGACGTTTATCAGAAATAGTGAGGGTGATGGTGGGGTCAAAGAATCGGGATGCCATTATTTGGTGGTCTTTCGTAATCGAACTGTTACTTTTGGAAAGATCTTTTTATCTGAGAGATAGAGCATCGCCAGTAAGAGGATCAATGGAGCACCAATCACTGCCATAATGGCAACCGCATACTCCCAAGCACTGGAATATGATTTTCCAATCGTTTGGAACACAAATGATTTTGATCTGTTTTCATTGAGCATCTCCATTCCCCTGGTAAACGTGTATCGCTGCCGAACACCTGAAGTCTCTTCGAGCGACAAAACTTGGACTTTTGGTGGTATTCGGTTGGTTGTTAACGCACCAATTGTGTTGACATAAATTGAGTACCCACCAAGGACAGCAATAAAAAGGAGCGCAAAAAATCTGTGTCGAAACTGCGTTAATACCAAGGCAAGCCCGATGCTGAGTAGTGCATACACCGGAATCATATATCTTGATCCAAACGCCCAACCTCCATACGGGTCTCCCCACATGGAGTACACAAGGACAACGACACCAATCACAGCCATAAGTAGCTGTTTGTATGATTGATGCTGTTTTGTTTGGATAACAAATCCCAAGAGACCAACTAACATGACTGGTGTGTAAATCACTGTGCCACGATCAAGACTGACTAGATGAATATACAATCCATTTAAGATATTGCGTGTTTTGAAGAATCCAACAGCAACTTTACTCGTTGAATCTTCCCCTTCTTCTTCCTCGATACTGGATGTGTCCTCTAGCTTCAGGTCAGCGACATCAACATCAACTGATCCCATTTCTTTCAAGATAATACTGGCATTGGCAGACGTGCCAGCAAGCTTATATGGACTTCCATAAGACTTTAAATTGATGTATCCGAACGCGAGTATTGGAAGTATCATGATGAGCAACGTGATAAACCCAAGAGGTTGTATATGAAGCTTCAAAGTATCTTTTACTTTCTCCGTTTTGAAAAAACGAGCAAACGCGAATAAACCAATTGGTAACATGAAAAAGACATTGGGGTTATCAAGCATCACTGAGAACGCACAGGCAAGCCATACGTAGGTAAGAGTGAGTTTGTTTTGAAAGCGAATAAGAACGTAGATAGATGAGAGGATTAAAAATGTCGACGCATGATGTTGGTACAGTGAGACCGCATACGCAAACCCTGGGCTTGCAAACAAAAATAGCAAAGATGCAATCACCGAAGCGATTTGATTTGCTCCCATTCGCACAGAAATTGCACGAATAAGAAGCATATTCAAAACCGCAAAGAAACTAATCACTGCATAGCTACCAAGCTGTGACAATCCAAAAGCTTTCCCGAGAATGTATCCGGGCATGATCATATACGAAAGGGCTGGAGCAAAGAGTGATACAAACTGCCCATTGGCATACGCAACGTCAGGTGAGGCAAACTGAGCAACCTCAGTTGAGAACTGAAATGATTTATCTTCAAGAAGCGAGTACATGAGGGCAAAGCGTCCTCGTTCTGGTGACAACTCAAAAGGCCCTTCATCTTTCCAGTAGTGCTCATTCATATTTTCACGCATTGGATTTCCCGGCTCGCCTCGAAGTGAAACTGCAAGAACTGAGATACAAAAAGTGATCAACACAAAAAGCCCAAAATAGAGCTTGAAATTGATGCTGGATAAATATTTTTTTAGACTAAACATAACTGTTTTTTACTGTCCGTTTGTAAAAACGGTAAAAATAAAAATTCATGATCTCTTGTATACTTCAAAGGAAAAAATATTTGCTTGAGTCTTCGCAAAGTATTTATTCCTTTCCACCACAGCATGTATGCGATATTGTTTGAGTAATACAAATTGTATTGAAAAAAATAGAGTGGTGTAAACTCTTGTTTATACGAGCTCACTCCCCCACCTAAATCCAACACATCGATTCCATCCTTTTGTAGCGCAGAAAAGAGATACGAAAACATCATTTTTCCTGGGGATAGTTTCCTATACTCAGACAAATACGATGTTTGGTATCCAATTGCCTTTGCTTTATGAGCAAGGATAAAGGCATAGACAATTGGCTTTCCTTGATACAGTAAAAAAAAGATTCTCACGAACCTACCACTGTATTTTACTATATTCGAGTAAAAATTGACATTTTCAGCTTTGGCGAAGATATCCTTAGACTGCTGTTTTTTACTGCTCTTTTGCTCAATTTCAACCATTTTGGCAAATCCTTCTTCCTTCTCTTCTTGAGTGACACACTCGACAAACTCGAGGTCAGACCCCATATTTTTGATAACTTTACGCATCGTTTTTTTATTTGAACCTGAGACATATCGAAGTGGATCTTTACCAAAATCAATGTATGGATTCACAGAAATAAGCGAGAAAAAGAGCTTTGAATCGATCTCCGAAAGAAGCGACACGATCCGTTCATCGAGCGTTGTTATGTACACATTCCTATTTCTCAAAACCTGAGAAAAAAAGAAAGAAACCAACTCTTTTGAATAATCTTGAAGTAGCAGTGTTGTATCGACAATAAACTCATGTCCGACTGGTACCCATACTGGTATTCCAAAGCATTTGGATGGTGTGAGCGGGAATACTGCTACGAGCTTCTTTCCTTCAAAACAGGCGACAATTTCATAGCGAGTAAACGAAAGTGATTGAAGACTCATCTCAAACCACTCGTACGAATTAAAGACATTTCCGTTACTACTTGTTTCCCACAATTCTCTCCAAGATTTTTTCAATTGATCGTCAACCTGCTGGAATATTTGTATGGTGTATCTGTTCATAGTCCAATGCTTTTTCGGATAGAACGATACAGTGAGTACAGTCGTGGATTATTTGTCAGAAATGTAAAGACACGATCTTTAGAAAAATATAACAAACCTATATACAGCCTCACAAAAATGTTTGCAGATACAACGACTTTATACAGTTGGTTGTGCTCAGTACACAGTGTGCGTTTAATAAAGTTATCTCCTGAACCGTAATCAATCTTTTTCACTTCATTTGCAAAGAGCCATTCAATGAGCTTCACTTCAAATGCTTTACCCGGTGAGAACTCTCTGTATTTTTCATCAAATGCAATTTGACTACCGTAGTACGTATCCCCAATCAAAAATCCCATCTCATAGACTACCGGTACGCTATCGATATACAAGAAGTTTAGTCGCAGGTACGAACCAAAATAGCTCGCAAGAGAGCGATAAAATTTCTGGATAGTTTTATCAGCAAATGCATCGTAGCCTTTACTGTGTTTTGTGCTTTTACGATCAATGTCGAAAGCAATTTGCAAAAGCTCTTCATTGTTTCCTTCAAAGGACTCAAACCGAATTTTATCTTCGATTGGCTTTGACTCCCGAAGAAGCCTTTTTCGTTTGGTGATGATTACTTTTCCCTTCTCATCAGCTTCAAATCGAAGGAACAAATTGATACTAAAAGGCACAGCCAGAATCTTTGTTGTCTCTTTTTGAAGTACGGATACAAAGGATTCTGGAACATTGTCAAAAAATACAGTGCCAAGTTGTACAAACTCCCTTACAAATGCACGTACCACAGCAAAGTCGCTCGAGTCTAGAAGTAGTGGTACGCCTGAGACGAAATCACCAGGAGGAACGGTGTAGCACGAAAGTCCAAATCTTTTCTCTTTTACAAAGCCAGCAGCCCCTACCAGTTCTGAGTTTTTATACACCCCTATAAACACATTCTCTGTAAATCCAAATGCTTCTTTGATCGCAGCGATCCACGCAGGTGAGTTCACAAAATTTTTCTCTGACGAATTCTTCCAGAGTTCTAACCATTCGGAGAGAAATGATTCATCGAGTGTGGTAAATTTTTTTGTTGTGATCATAGTGCTTTTGAAAAATACACTTCAGTGTGTAGAGGTACGCTTTTTCCTTCAAAAAGGCCAACATATTGTGAAGCGTATTTTTGAATATCTTTGGTTTTCTGCTCCATTGTGGGAACGACTTCAAATCGTTCTTTGAGTGACGTTTGCTGTTTTGTTTGACCAATTCGCACGTTGTATGGAAAATCTTCATAAAAAACGATATGCGGGAACAACTTTTCGCATACTTTTTTCACAACAAGATGGTCGACATGACTGCCAATCCCAATAGGAGAAAACACTAGGGTGTCTTCTCCAGTGTACGCATGCAATTTGCTTTCTAAGGTTGTCAGTGCCTCATCTTTGGATGATAGTGCTGTCATATGCCATCGGTATGTAGGGTAGACATGATCAAACTCAGCAAGCACTTTTCCGAATATAGATGGATTTTTCTTTTTTCGAAAAAGAGCATCCGTCAGCCCAAGATTCACTACCTTGACATCAAACTCAGCAAAAGCATCTGTATCTTCCAAAAGACGCTTCTTATACAGTTTCACAGCATCCATTGTGTGTCCTGAATCTTTCAAAAACTTCTTTGCCGAGATTGTGTACGGACCTGAATGTGCTTTGGTAAAGACGTTTACGACAGTGATCGTCACTTTGCCTGATAGCTGTCGCAAAAGCTCACCGCATGAAAGGATGACATCATCAAAATGTGGTGAAATAAACACACATTCTTTTTTGCTTTCAATGATTTTAGTGACAAGTGAATTGGAAATCATACAGAGAACTGTTTGTGTATATACGAGATATAGGCATCAGCGACATGATCCCAAGTACGAGTTTTTGCGTATGCTCTTCCAGCTGTACTCATCCGTTTTCGTGACTGCGTATCTTCAAGCAGAAGTCGAAGTGAGGATGAGAACTTCTTGGTATCAAAGCTTGGTATTTTTTTCACTCCATTTTCTGGCATCCACTGTAAACCTGGGATATCAAAACACAGGACTGGTAATCCAGAAATCAAGGCTTCAAGTGCCACCATCGAGTAGGTTTCAAACCTGGATGTAATCATCATACATAAAGACTCTGCAAGCAATGTTTCTTTTTTCGTTCCTTCTACCCTTCCTAAAAACTGTATCGAGCCATGTTTGTTTACAGCGGCAATCGCTTTTTTGAGTTTCTCTTCTTCTTTTTTCAAGCCACTACCCGCAATAGCTAATGTGTATCGCTGTTGAAACTTCACAGGTAAGAGTGAGAATATCTTCAAAAGCAAGTCAATGCCTTTTTGATTCATTTCTATTCGCCCCAGGAAAAGAATTGTGTTCTTCTCTTTTCTTGAAATAGTTGGCAGGTTTACTCCATTTTCAATCACACTGCAGACAACTTGAGGATTGATTCTCATAATTTCTTTTTGCATGGCTGGCTGAGTCGCTATGATTTTTGAGTATTGGGAAATTCCAAGATTTTCGAGTGAAGAAAGATCGATTCCATATTTTCTTTTAATTTCAGCAGACGCAAGCATATGAACTACACCAACCACAGGTTTACGCGTAAACCAAGGTAAGAATGACGTGGTAAATGGAGGTCCAAAGCTCTCAATCCACACATCAAATGATTGGGTTAGACAAAACAGCGGTAACAACAGCTGAAACAAAAACATCCCAACTCTTGGCGGGATGAAGGAAAAGCCAATTCGTCTATAGGTAACTCCGTCAATTTTTTCATGTGATTTCCCACTATGATTCCAACTAATTACACGAATATCAAAATCTTGTCGCATGTTTTTTGCAACTTCATGAATTGCACGAGCACCACCACCTGCATAATAGGGGTTGGTAACATCATCGTAACTAGAGAATACGACACGCAGGCGCTTGTTAGTTTTCATGGGAAATGGGTTTTTTGGTAGACTTCACAATCTTCCAGAGCGAAGATGTGTAGGTTTTCTTCGCGGGACGTATTTTCATATACACCACGAGGGCAAGAGCCGGAAAAGTATAGATCGGTTGCCACAAGAAACAGCGAAGTATTCCCTTGATTTTATATTTCCAAGGTATAAGGTGAACTGTCTCTGAATCAACACCAGTAATTTTTTCTAGCTCCTCATCTTTTTTGCCCAATGGTCTGTCCAAGAACTTTTCGAAATCACTCCAGGTACTGATCGATTGTTGTAAAATAACAGCGTTCATTGTATAGCGAAACCCTTTTACTTTGTCTGCAAGTAAGTACAAGTAGAGATGTGGATCAGTGAGGTTTTTTGGTATCTTGATACTTCGAGCAAATGAACCACGAAATGCGGTAGCTGAGCCATAAAAATTATTGGCGTTTTGGAAGTCAAGAACACTCCATCGTACAAAATCCCAGAGAACAAAATGGGTGTGCAGTATCTTCCCCATCACATCTTTTGGTCGAATCAACTTCTGATGAGCAGCGACCATTGTGGCTTTGGGATCTTTTACCAGAACCTCGACTAGCTTTTCCAAAAAATTATCTTGAACAATCGCAATATCCGCATCCAAAACCACAAGAGCATCACTGGTGCAGTGTGCAAACATCTGACCCATTCGGTAGTATTTCCCAATTCTCTGTGTACTTGCTTTGAGTTTGATAAGCGTGTATTTCTTTGCAAGACTTCGAACAATTGCATGGGTTTTATCGGTGCTATTGTCTGAATAGATCGTAATATCAGTCAGTGATATTTTTTTCGCTTTTTGCGCCACAAGCGACAGAAGAACCGACTCAATCATCGTTTCTTCGTTATATGCTGGAATCGCGATAGACACTGAAGGTTTTTTCATAAGAAGAGTGTTCTACACGATTGGTGAAAATCGTTTGATCATATACGTTCCATTAAACTTCTTGAGATTTAACTGCAGTGCGGTTGATACTAAAAATGCATGAGCTAAGAAGGCATTCATTTGTTTTTTCTTTCCTTCATCATCAAGTAAACTACTTACATATCGAGAGTTTAAGAACTTGGTACGAAGTTTCTTTTCATTCCACAAAGCGATTGTGATATTTGCAATCTCCATGAGTGGATTGGAAAGCACTGAAAGTTGAAAGTCGATAATAGCAATCGTTTTGCCTTGCAAAATAATGTTATCAGCAAATCCCAGATCTCTATGTACAAACGACAAATGATTTGTTCGTATAAGCTCAAAAAACCCGACATAAAACTTCCAAAGAATCTGAAGCAAACTTTTGTAATGAATTTTTGAACTCAAAGCTACTTTTATGATGTAGTAGTGAAAAAGTAAGAACAACCGTGTGGCTCCAAAAACTCGTAATGTTTTTTGCTGTGAAACTGCCAGTGAGCTCATGAAATGAAAATACTGAATCACTCGTTGAAAAACGACAGCTTTCTTGTCGTCACTCAAACCTTCCAGTGGTTTACCTTCAATAAAGTCAGTAAGGAAATAGGCTAGTGAGTCTTCTATGCTTGAAACATACATTTTTGGAATTTTAATGTCAGGAAAGTTTTTTTTGATTTCTTTTTGATGCGTTTTGTAGGTAGAATCAAAGAATTGGTACACGCCGATTTCATTGCTTATCCAGGTAAAATCTTGATCCTTCTTTTCACCAGTCCAGAGCTTGCAAAAAAACTTCTTTCCGGATCTGTTTGTGTAGATCGCAAAATGATATGCACTTTTTTCGTTGATGTCTGACAAAACTTCAAACAATGTGTAGTGTTGTATTTTTGCTGGAAATACAGTTGTGTTATCGACTTTTTTCATACATTTTTGCCGTCACAGGCATACGATCAAACGAAAGTTTCTTTCGTGATTGTGCTTCCACATGCATTCCAGAATTAAACTCCGTTACAAACGCTTTTGTGCTTATTTCCCAGGTAAATTTTTGCGACCAGTTCAATGCGGATTCACTCATCTGGTTTCGTTTCTTTTCATTTGAAAAGAGATCAACGATGGCAGTAGCGAACGCTTTTGTATTAGCAACCTCTACCAATACTCCCGTTTCTTTGTCTTTGATGGAATCTTTGAGTCCTTTGACATTGGAAGCAACGACAGGTGTTCCAGATGCGTTTGATTCAATGACTGTGATTCCCCAGCCTTCAATCATTGATGGCTGGACTGCCACCCAGCTTCGAGCAAATAAACGTGCTTTTTCTTTGTCATCAATTTTTTGCAAGAATGTCACCGCATGTTCAATCTCTAATTTCTTTGCTAGTTCTTTCAAGGAACGTAGGCTTTCTCCGAGTCCAGCGATAGAGAACTTTGCCTGCGGGAACTTTTCCAAAACAGTCGCAAACGCATACAATGCAGTGTCAATATTCTTATATGGTTTCAGCCTACCAACATATACTAAAGATGGATAGGCTGTTTTCTTTTGACGACCAAACAAACTATGATCGATTCCAGGGTTGATGACTTTGATAGTCTTTGCACTTCCAAGACCCAGATCAATGATTTCTTCTTTTGAGGACTCTGAAACCGTAATAACTGAATGTCTCTTGTACGAGAATGGCATCAGGTCACCTTCGATAAACAATGCAATTTCAGATAAAGGGAATCGCAGTTGCGTTCGAAATATTTCCTGATGCACATGATGAATCAGTAAATAGATTGGTTTTCGCACATAGAATGGAGTTAAAAATGGGATTCCATTTTCACTATCGATAACAATATCAACATAGTTTCGAAGTCGAAGAGTATAGTATAAAAACGCCCAGAAATAGACCGTATAAAATCCACCGCGACGAATCACCTGTACTCCATCAACAACTTCATTTCGAACTGACTTCCCATCGTTTCCACAAAAGACCGTAACCTTGTGTCCTTTTTTGACAAGATTCTTGGCCATTTCATGAACATACATCTCTGCTCCACCTGCCCATTTATGTTTTGTATCTCTCCAGTTAAAGATGAGAACTCTATAGGTATCTTTCTTTTCAAACGAACGAGAAGACTGTCGCAGTTTTCCAAAAAGCAGATCAAAGAAATCTCTGATGTTTGAAAGTACGATCGTGACCCGCTCTAAAAACACATGAAGAATCAATAAAACCCCGATATTCACCACACTTGTGGCAAACATGGCGATGACCACTTCACCCAAAGTTCGATGAAACAGCGCGAGTAAAAGCCCTTGAATCAAGGTGACCGCAAATGAAGCCACAGCAAACACATAGTTCTTCTTTGCTAGATGAAACTGAACAATTGCCTGAGAAACTGTATAGAGGAGAATACTTGCACTATAGAGTGTCAGGAACGGCCTGATTGCATTGATCTTCGCCCCAAACATGTATGGTGCAATGAGGGGAATTCCTACCCCGATAGCCAAGAAGGCGAGGGTTGAAATTGCGACAGTAACAAGAAGCAGTTTCTTGAACACAGCATCTGATGACAACCCTTTTCCTTCACGAAAAGCCGTAATCGGAAGGATAAAGCCGGTAATCAGACTTCCGGAGAAGAAGATCATTTTGCCAAGTAGTCCCAGAATTCCATACTGTCCAGTTTCTTGTGCAGTCAGATAGTGAGCCACAAAAATGTTATCAAGACTAAAGAACCCAATAGAAGAGAGGTTCGCAAGCAAAGCCAAAAAGAAAAATGTCTTTGGAAGCTTCAAATCTTTGTGTGCAATCTCCACAGACTCACCTTTTCTCGCAAAGAAGTGAGAAACCAATGCTGCAACTACAACTCCGGTAGGAATCGACAAGTACGCATACTCACCATAGGTGAGCTCTCCGAAAATTATCGTCGATAGTAACCGGGTCAGTGGCTGAAGTATCGTCACAACAGCAACGAGTTCAAAGGCGAGTGCTCCACGCAAATACCCTTGATTCACAGCATTAATACCAAGAAGAAGCAAAATTGGAGTAAACAATAAGAGCGGTATATTGGAATCAATACTTAAAAATGAACTTGTCATCGGGATACAGATGACCCACAGCCCAGTGAGGATAAGAGAAACAAAGAATACTCGATTCTTTATATGTCTCCAGAAATTGACGGCACGTGTATGCCCAATTTTTCCAAGTAAGTGTGCTGAGCGTTGATTGACAGTTGTTCCAAGCGATGAAGAAAAGATTGAGATAATGTTTAACAAACTGAGGTATGTATTAAAGAGTGCAAAATCAGTCAATCGTAGTGCATGCCCCATGTAGAAGTTTGTTCCCATGTTCAGCACATTTGCTGCCATCGTTGCCGCTACAAGTAAAGCTCCTCCACGATACTCACCTTTGATAATCTTGGAGAAAATACCAGTGAAACTTCTTCGATACTTCAAAAGATTTGAGAAAACTCCAAACGACTGTATTCTTTTTTTTGTGTAGGCTGTGCTCTCACTTGGCTGTACAGGAGGTTTTTTGGTTTCAACTTCGGCTAAAATAGATGCAGTTACAACCTTTGCAGTCTCTTTTGCTTCATTTTCAAGCTTTTTTTTTAGGTGTAGACCGTGAATGGTCTTTTCCCAGTAGTGTGGTTTTACTATCAGTTGATACAGAGCCATGCAGGCAGCCACACTGACCATCAACCAATAGATCGGAACAAGATAGATCCATTTCATGAGCCACCACTGTTCACGCTTTGCTGCACCCAACATGTAGTAGTAAATAAACATGAAGTTTCCAAAAACAAGTGATGTCACGGCCATGTAGAACACAATTGACGGGTACAGAGCTTCGATCGTCGGCCCGACAACTGCATTTAAGGTAAAGTACAAAATCGTCAAAACCCACAAAATTGGGTTGATTAAAATAAAGGCAATCTTTCCACCAACGGTCAGCTGGAACAATAATGCATGAATTCCTTGTGTACTAAAAAAGTCTAAAGGATCTCGCATGTGGAGAAGATATGTCTGCATGTAGCCTTTAATCCATCTGCTTCTCTGTCTAATCCAGTTGAGAACATTACTGTTTGCTTCTTCAAGAGTCGTTGAGTCGATGATTGCGGTTTTGTAGCCGTGCTTAAACAGTCTGATTCCGAGGTCACAGTCTTCTGTGACGTTAAACGGATCCCATCCTTCAAGCTCCAACAGATCTTTTGTGCGGAAGTGATTACTGGTTCCACCCAAAGGAATTGTCGTTTGAATGGATTGAAGTCCCGTCAAAATGACGTCAAACCAGAGTGAATACTCTGCAGTAAACATGCGGGTAAGGACATTTTGTGTTGGGTTGTAGTAATTAAGCTTTGCTTGCAAACAGCGAATATTTGGACCAACCTTCTGGAATCCCAAGTACGCTTTCTTTAATTGAAGTGGATCTGGATTGTCTTCTGCATCAAAAATGACCAAGTACTCGCCTTTCGCGTGACTGAGTCCGTAGTTACATGCTTTTGGTTTGGTTTTTGGTTGAGAGTTTGGAACAACGACACTTCGAATATATGAAGGCAAGTTCATGTCTTTGACTGCTTCGATTGACTCCGTATCGTCTTCTTCCAAGAGAAGCATTACTTCAAGCTTTGATTTTGGCCAATCAAGATTGGAAATACTTTCAACAAATTGAGGAATAACATGGGCTTCCTTATACAACGGACATAGAATCGAATAGACAGGGAGATCTTTATCTTTGAGTGCCAAGATCTCGTTCTTGTCTGAACTAATTTCTGGAGGTGATTGAAGACTTCGAAGGATAAGGAAAAAGTTAAACAACACATCAATAAAGTAGACAAATGAAAGTATGGCAACAGCAATCTTAAAGGTAAAAAGTGTCGCAAATACTGCCCCAAAACAAAAAAGAGCAAGAATAATAAAGAAAACTGTTTTTTGACTTGGGGTTATCACAAGCAGTGCACTCTTTGAGTGATGAAGTGTTGAGTGCGTGATAAATCGCTTGCCTTTATGGACAAAACCTGCACCTTTCATGGATTCTTTTGTATCTGGAAGAATCACTCGCGGATGGATCGTTGTGAACTTTAATCGAAGCGCGCCCTTGGCAATCTGTACAGTTGGACCAAGAAGAGTGAGTTTTGAATCACCATTTTCTCGTTCAGTGAAATCGATAGGAACTTCTGCTATGTCATACCCCATTTGTTTGGCGGCATGAAGTAATGGAAGATCAAAAGCCCAAGGAGTAATCTCGTCGACATTAATAAACTCAGTGATTTCTTTCTTAAAAACCTTAAGTCCCGACTGCATATCGCAGTGGATTCCATGCAGAAGCTTTCCTAGGACAAAAGCAAGTATTCTGCTTCCAATACGTCTGACAACAGAACCACCGTAGGTGATACGACGAGCTACTGCGACACCGGATATCTGTGCAAGATCAAACAACGCTGGAATTGCTTCAGGAGGATACTGCAGATCGGCATCGATCATACAGATGTAGTCACTGGTCGAGGCTTTTATACCCTCAAGAATAGAAAAAGCTTTTCCTTGCTGGCCTTTTTTCTTAAGAACTGTGATTGGGAAACTTTGACTTGCCTTTTTTACTCGTTCTAGGCTTCTGTCAGTAGAGCGATCATCCACAACAATTATATGATATGGGATGTGTTCTTTGCGAAGTATCTTATCGATCCGCGAAATTAACGGGCCAATGGTCGCTTCTTCATTAAAGACTGGAATGATAATGTCAAGATTGGCCATGAATAAAAGGATGTTTTCAGCATTCGGCTCCAGATAGAAAAGCGAAGTGGATTATACCAAGAATACTATCCTATAGTCAAACAGTAATTCTGGTTCACCTCAGAGGGGATTTCACACGAGAAGACCTATAACATTGCGTTTACGCGTTCTTCCTCTATAATAGTCTTTTAATCATTACTATAGGTGTTGTGAGAGCAACACTCTACATAATTTTTAATACAAATATATGCAGAAATCAATACGGACTCGTATGCAGATTTCCAAACATAAAACGCGGTTTGGAGTCCTGTTCATGTTCCTTGGAGTCCTGTTTTTAGGATTTTCAGTCATCTCTGTACTCAAGGAGGAACAAATCGTCACCCAGGCAAGAGAAGAACGTACCAACGAAAACATGACTGAGTCTGTCCCAACATTCCCCGTTCAGATCAAAATAGCCGACAAAATTGACGCTCCAGTGGAGGCTTTTGCAAAAAAGAACGATTTTTGGGTACTTTCCCCTACACACGTCGTGTTTTGGAGTGAATCATCCCTGCCTGGAACGCCAGGAAATACCGTTTTTTACGGTCACAACAACAAAAAGCTCCTCGGAAAGCTTCATGAGGTGAATGTGGGAGAAACTATCAGTGTCACAACCGCCAATGAAACTGTTTTTGAGTATACAATCACGAAAAAAGTCACAACCTCTCCAGACAAGCTTGAGTACATTGCCCCGACTGAAAGTGAATTGCTGACAATCTATACCTGTACAGGCTTTCTAGATACGAAGCGACTCATCATCCAGGCTGAACGAATCTGACCTCCCATTTCGTGATAAAATTAAATGTACAAATGTATTACATGTACATCTTGTATTCAGGAAAAGACAAGCAACTTTATACGGGTTTTACGCACGATTTGAAATCTCGATATAAAGCTCATGTAAACGGATTCGTAAGTGCCACAAAGTATAGAAGACCACTTGTCCTCATATATTACGAAGCGTATGTCGAACAAAGTGACGCAAAGCAGAGAGAAACTTATCTAAAAGGTGGTAAAGGAAAAAAAGAGCTAAAGATACAGTTAAGACATATTTTTGAAAAACTCAAGTACAATACATGATTAATAGAGGCACTTGCGCCCAGCGTAAGTAAGATAGTCATCAGTTTGGCACCCGAGCTAAGCTCGGATTAGTATTGGTTTGAAGAGGCACTTGCGCTAAGCGCAAGTATAGCCAAGCTCAGCTTGGCCCCATCGTCCCGTGAACCAGTGCAAAGCACGGTTCATGGTCATGAATCGAATTTATTCTGGTTCATGATAGAGTATTGCTAATGTATTACGTATATCTCTTACAAAGTAGAGATACTGGGAAAATATACACAGGATTTACGGCAAACTTAAAAGAAAGAATCCGTAAGCATCTCAGTAAAGGTGTGTATTCAACAAAAAGAATGGGTACTGTCCGACTCATATTCTACGAAGCGTTTCTTTCAGAGAAAGATGCGAGAAGAAGAGAAAATTACTTAAAAACTACAAAAGGTAAAAGAGCTGTAAAGATCATGCTTACGGACCATTTAGAAAAAATGGCGCATGGCCCCATCGTCTAGAGGCCTAGGACACCAGGTTCTCATCCTGGTAACCCCGATTCGAATTCGGGTGGGGTCACAGGTGAAAAAATCAGGCTATAGCCTGATTTTTTTTACCTTGTACTCCTCACAGAATAGGAGTCGAATCCGATTCTAAGGGCAAGTCACCAATGAGGTGACCTGCCCCATCCCCCTTGCGGGGAGAATTCGGGTGGGGTCACAAACAATAAAAAAGCCGCTTCCCGCGGTTTTTTTTGTAGTTTTTGATTCTAGCAGATAAGAAGTGGTGGGAACCGCCAGCTGGCGGTGACGGGGTGGGTCCGAAATATCACAAGGTCCAGTGCGACCCATACTCCTGCTCAAAAATGCACTATGTCTCTGCTAATATCGCTCCTACGTATCCAAACTTACATTTTAGAACCTGAATATGAACTGGATAAATAAAATTGATCGAGCCAAACAACACTTGGGAGAGCTCCAAATAGAAATTAGTGCTTTCTTCGCATCGAATCCATACAGAATTGGTACCAGGAGAGATTCTCAGACAAAACGCCTCGTCTACTATTTGACGGATGTAGCAAGTGTACCTGATAAGATCGCCTTGATTTCTGGTGATGTTATTCAGAATCTCAGAAGCGCATTAGATCATTTAGCTTATGATTTATTTATTTCAGAGAACAAAGGTACAGTATCCTCAAAGCATATATATTTCCCAATAGAAAAGGATCTTCAAACTTATGAAAAAGAAAAAGTGAGAAAGACAAAAGGTATATCTGGCAAAAAATTA
The DNA here is from genome assembly GCA_964492495.1 of uncultured Pseudomonadales bacterium. GTDB lineage: Bacteria > Patescibacteriota > Microgenomatia > UBA1400 > UBA12028 > CAZBKJ01. The sequence continues at coordinate 53,627 of CAZBKJ010000001.1, read as the reverse complement.
AAACTTATTGATTCCATACAACCATACAAAGGAGGAAATGATACTCTTTGGACGATAGCAATGCTTAATAACATTGACAAGCATAGATTGCTTATTACAGTTGGTTCAACTTTTGGAAGCGTGGATATAGGGTCACTAATGATTGCTCAAATGAAAAAATTAATGAAAGACAATGATATTCCTGATATGCCATTATTTATTAGACCTGCAGATAACCTTTTTCCCCTTAAACCTGGTGATGTGCTCTTTGTGGATTCCCTTGATGCAGAGCCAAACCTTAAAATGCAATTTCGCTTTGAGGTTGTTCTGAATGAAAAGAGCATTATTGAGGGGAAACCAGTAACTACAGTTTTAGAATCGATGATCAAAGAGGTTGAACAGTTAAGTCACATCTTCAAGTAGTATCAGCCTTTATTAATTACTGTTAGGTTCAGATCACAAACTATGTGACAAAACTGTTCCAGACATTCAAGAGTCACACCCTTAGAGTTTATTACATTCATGAAATGAGCTGCTCTCTTATCCTTTAACTGTACCATCGTACTCAATATTTGGAATAAAGCTATAGTTTTCTATTGCCATTTGTAACTTATTCAAAAATAATTCAGAGACAGCGTGCTTAGGATAAGCAGGAGCAACTGTAATTGCTTCATTTGCCTTAGCCTCAGTACCAGTTTGGTAATGGTATGAATAGTTTGTATAGACTATTAGTGTGCAAGGATCTGGTTTCCCTGGTTTGTTCAGTGGAGTTTTCTCTCTACTTTCTAAGATTTCCTTAGCCCATGGCTTTTCAAATTTATCTAGACCGGGAGTTGGTGGTGAGTTTACGTCAACAAATACAATAAACGGAACATCCTCAGGACTCTGCTTGAGGGCATTTCTATACGGACCTGTGACATTGTTCCATAGTTGAAACTCAGTAGATTGCCCAGGTTGATGCAACACACCTTTTCTTACCTTACTTTTCGCTTCAACTGCAACAATAGTGTTCGTTTCCTCATCTGTCGCAAAGAACTCGCAGTGGCCAGGTGTTTGAGTAAGATGATCTAGTTTTTCATCTAAGAACTCGAACTTGCATCCTAGTCGAGCAAAAATTGCTGCAACTGCTATTTCGTATCTCGCACCTTGATAGATGTTGTCGGTTTTCTTCAATCGCTCAATGATTTTTTCAGGTATGTGGCCATGAACGTGGATAATGCAAGCTACGTCAAATGCCAATGATAGTAAAGATTTGGTCAATCCGTCTGGGATTGCTCTCCATTTTTCATCTCCTATTTGGTTTTCAGGTGTACTATTTTTATTTCTCCATTTAAGATACTCGTGATAACACTTCAAAATAAAGTGTCGTTTTTCTAATGGTACTGCTTCTTGCTCTGCTACCCACTTTTTATCCTTTGCTAGAAGATTTCTAAGGACAAAAATTAGTCCCTCGTGAAAGGTCATGTGTTCTTTTGGATAGAAATACAACCCACTGCCAAATGCCCAAATTGATTTTCCTTTGAAAACTACAGGGGCTGGGAAATCAATAAAAATGCCTTTAGTTTTCAATACGTTTCTCATAGTGACTGCTTTTTGCATCATTTCAACCTTCATCTGCATAAATTCAAGTTGAGATGGCATATCTATGGGATGAATGAAACAACATTTCTTGTACTTTACTGGTTTTCCTGTTTCCGCGTTGATTGCTCCACAAGGACAAGGGTCGTTTCTGCCGATATTGTTCTTCATTCGCTCTCCCATTTTTCTATTTGAAATTCACCTCTGAAAATCTCATGTTTCCACATGGGTACAAGTGCTTCAAATTTCATCTGAAAAACTGTATAAAATGCCTCTGAAAAGGATAGTTTTTGTGGCTTTCGCAGAAGGTCTAGCAATTCTCCAAATTTATTTGCATCTCTGTAAAAGTAATCATAGATAAACCGAAAGAGTGAATGTGATACCCAGTAGAGCATATGCTCTGAAGAAGAGTAGCCTTCATAATCGCGCTTATTCGCCAGCTCCAGTATCTCTTCAACATTGATATCTTCTCGACGCACTTTTCCATGAATAAAGTTCGAGTTAAGATAAAGACCCTCTACGAGCATTGCTACACCTTCTGTTGCAAAATCGCTATCTCCTTCAAGAGTTGTTTGAATTCCGTGTGTTATCTCATGCCGTATTTGTACATAGAGACTTTGATCAAAACTGCTTTTTATAGTATTTGTTTCGATTCCTGAGAAAGAATCTGGAATATAGTCCCTGAAGCTTTTTTTTGGAAGACAGATAATAAAACAGCTGCTTCCTCCAGATACTGATATTCCTCGTCGCTTTATTAAGCTTCCAAGGTCAGCAAATAGAGATGAAAATACATACTCACTGTTTTCCTGCTGTTGTTCATCTATGGGGAGAACCCAAATTTCAAAATGAATTCTTTGCGTTGATGGAAAAAATGATCGAGCATCATCTAGTGCTTGAAGAACATATTCTTGTGCGTTTTGGATATTTTCTTCATGATTACTTTCTGCTCTTTCCTGAACAGAATACAAATAATTGAGTTTGACAGTGTCAGCACTACTTTGACCTTCCATGAAGATTTGCTTGATTCGAATTTCTTTATCTTTTAGATCATTTTCGATAGCTTGTCGCACGTCTTTTTCTCTTTCGACTTGTGATTTTTTTTCTGCCACCTGATCACCATTATGAACTGGCTGAATCGAACTATAGTCCACTAAGTATGCAAGTGAAGGAACAACATTGTGCCAACCTAGAGGTATATCAAAATTACCGTCGTTGAGTTGGAATGGTATATCGATGACCTGAGGAATGTATGTGTGAGAGTATGAGTGAATTTGTGGAGCTGAAGCTTCTTTACTGATCATACGTAGTCGTATGCTATTAATTGAGGTATTTTACAGCACTACGAGACAAAAAGAGTTCCAAAATAGATTTTCACCCATAATGAGAAAACGAACAAAATGATAAAATAGAACATCTATGAATGTTCGAGATATTCCTTCACAACTTCAGGCGAATGAATCTGCTCGCGTACAAGACCAAGTACTTTTGGAAAGCTATCGCTGGAAGGATGAAATCATTCTTGATTTACCAGATGCCTTGAAAACAGGACTTTTTATTGAACTTCCAGATGAAGATCCTGAGTTGAATTACCGTTTGATAGGGGTACTTCGAAGGAATGAGGAACCTCGAGCCGTTCGAAAATCTGCATATGAACTTTTCATGCAGATTATGCTTATGTGGAAACAACAAACACATAGAAGTTCAGAGCCCTCAGACAACATCTTTCTACCCGTTACTTCTTTGTATCGTACGGAAGAAATTCAACAAAAGTTACGACAAACAAGTCCATTTGCTGCTATTGGATGGAGTGCTCACTTTGCTGGCGCGGCTATCGATATTGATCCGGCAGGCTATTATCGTGGAAATGAACCAATTAATTCAAAACATCCATCATTTACAAGCGACTACATTCATGCGCTTATAAAAATACTTTCAGAGTTTGAAGAAGAAGGAAGATGCCACGTCATTTATGAAACACGCTACAAATCAGGAAGTGATGGGGTTTTTGGCACCTTGGCATGTATCCATATCTGTTCGTATCCAGATCGGACATAAAAACGCATTTGCTTTCAATTTCTGCCCTCCACATCCTCTACGAATTCCTATACCATTACTTTTCCAATGAATTAGAAAAAGTATTTCGCATATGAGAAAAGAAATTTTTAAAAAAAGAACTGAAATTAGTTTATTACTATTTTTTCTGTTGCTGAGTATGCAGACTGCTTTGCATGCAGAAGCTCAAGAAAAACTTCCTGATAATTGCTATGCCAATGATGGCTTTGTAGATTTACAAACCTGTGATTTATATTCATGGGAAATTCCATTGGAAAATCTTGAACAAGGGTATTATGGTGCTCTCGGTTCTTTTGTTCCTGGATTGGCACCTGAGGATTTACATACATTTAATCCCGGAAATTTACTTGAAGGTTCTGCCACTTATACTCGAAGAGGGTTTTTGCAAGGAGTACTCACTGAGAAAGCAGAACGATGGAATCTTAATCCAGAAGATTTCATAGGTGCGATCGCTACAGACAGCTGTGGGTATATTGGAATGGTAGCATGGATACGAAAAGGCGATAACGACACATGGAGAGGGCCATTCCTTGTTGGAGATTGTGCCGCTGCAATCCATCAGTATGAAAGAGCATGCTACATGGGAACAATCATAGAACTTGATTATGAAGATTTTTCTGAATACCAATCAAGAGGAAGGCTAGATGGAATGCAAGTCTTTTTTAGACCTAACACTGACCTTTCTTCTCCCTCTGACCAAACAGATTCCGAGCCAGTATCTTATTCTCAGCAATGGATAGATGCTTCTGGACTTATTTGCTCAAATGAATAATTTTTCCTCTCCTTTTCATTCGCACTGCCAAAAAAAGTAAGAAGAATGCAGTAAAAAGAAGCGCGAAGATTAGTGGAGCATTGGAAATATAGTCTAAAAGTACTTGCCAGTTTGCTCCAAATATATACCCTAAGTAGGTATACATACTCGCCCACAACAACTCTCCTGAAATCACATAAAGTAAGAATTTTTTGAAAGAATATTTCTCAATTCCAGCAATCAAATTAATTGGGACACACAGGGGTGTAATCAACCAGCGAGAAATAAAAATACTTCCTCCACCCCATTTGTGAAAAAAGACATCTACATGTAAAAGACGAGTAGCAGTGAATCCCAGCCTTTTACCATGAAGCTCTATCCTCTCCTTCCCCACTTTTAAGCCGACAAAATACCCAAGAATGTCTCCAATAACTGCAGTAATTGTGATTGTGGCTACCAAAACATAGCCATTGAGAATCCCCTCACTGCTAAATGATCCTGCAGCTAACAAAATCGACGTTACAGGGAGTGGAATGCCCAGGGTACCGACAAACACGATCAAGGCAACTACAGGATATCCGTAGAGTAAAAGCAGTGTCAAGAAAATGTGAAGTATTTGAGTCATTTATGGTTGTGGTGGTTTGGGTGGGGCTGTATGTTCAGCTTGAAAATCACGAATGATTTCTTGAATTTTGATGAGAAGTGTTGCAGTGTCTATTGATTCTGATCGGGCAAGTTCTTTGATGCTTACTCTGCGAAGCTTGCTCTCATCAATCGAAAGTTTTTCAGCAAAAACTCGATCCGGGACTCCGTATGTTCTTGATACATACGTTATTGTCATCCAGTCTTGGATCAGACTACTATTTGTTTCTCGCGGCAAGGGAAATGGCCTATGTCGCACCGAAAAAAATGTACGAGTCGCAAGTAACAAAGCGAGGCCAACACACAAAAAACTCAGAAGAAAATACATGGCGCGTTTATTCATGAGCTCAGTATACAACTGAAATGACCCATTATCTTCTTTCCGGTACAATAGAGGGATAATGATGTCGAAAAAATTCGCACTACGAATAACTATCTTAAGTGTGTTGGCAGGAGTGGATCTATTCTTGCTTTCAGAGTTTGGGGATCAGCTGAGATTTCCGTCATATGAGTCGATTCCAGTTGTTTCTCCTTCCCCCACTTCTCTGTCTGTAGAGTTGCCAGAAGAATCAATAGTCGCTACACTCGCGCCTTCTCCAAAGCCGGCTGTAAAGAAAACCCAACCTGCAGATACGCGACCTTGGGGAGTTGCACAGCAAATTGATGATGTAACGTGGACTATGAAGATCGGGGAAGACGAACGCATGGCGACTCCACAGGAGACCTTGCAAGCGCTTAATGCATATAGAGAGCGCCATAGTGCGGGACCCCTGACGTGGGATGACAGACTGGCTTCCTTTGCATCAGATCGAGCCAAACATCTCAACTTCATCAAAACAACCGATAAGCACAAAGGTTTTATCGAATATGTTGAGAGTGAAGATAATGTACGGGCGCTAGGATTTTGGTCATTGGGTGAAAACTCTGGATACGGATACAAGCTCATTGGTGTCCATCAAATCGAATGGATCTATGCGTCTGACGAAGGGCACAACAAAAACCAGTTAAATACCGCGTGGAGTCATGTGGGTATCGGGATTCAAGGACTTGCTGTCGTTTTTATTTTTGGAGGAAGTAAAATCTAACCTATGCAATCAGTCTCTACAAAAACCGGTGACAAAGGAGAGAGCGGGCTAGCCAACGGGCAGCGACTTTCCAAAAGCAATCTCATTTTTGAAGTGCTTGGAACACTTGATGAACTGAATTCTCATCTTGGATTATGTGCGGTAAAACTCTCAGCTTCCCCCTCACAAAAAATTCTCTTTGAAATTCAAGATACTCTTTTTCATATTGGAGCAGAAATTGCTGGCTCACATAAAACACTCCTACACAAAAAGAAACTTGAACAACTAGAAGCACAAGTGCACCTGCTTCAAACAGAGTTAGAAAAAGATGGACAGTGGGCAACAAAATTTTTACTCCCAGGAGGAAGTGAAGAAGGTGCATATCTTGATATCGCAAGAACTGTGTGCAGACGATGTGAACGACTGATCGTTTCCTATAGCCTGCAAGAAAATGTTTCTCCACGTATACTTCAGTACATCAATCGATTATCTGATTTTCTCTACGTGCTTCGATGCACGGTCAATGCACAACTGGGATCAGCAGAACGACCCTTTGAGGTAGAAAAAAAAGATGATGTGGTTTGAACTACTTGATTGTCTTTTTCAAACTGCGTATAACAAACTCCACATCGGAATTGCGTTTAAACCGCAAGCAGTGCCGCTACTGTATAGCCAGACCCGATACATATTTTCTTGAAATCCCCGAGCAGGGCGAGAAAAGGGTTTGTCTTGATAGTTTTTTTCCCTTTTTTTCGTACAGTTTTACTCCTTCTTCCTTCAGACATCGTCTGTTGGGTACTCACAGTAAACACTCACTCGGGCATACATACTATGCTACGATCTGAGCGTTCACCACATTCCTACCAACCACCACCGGAACGGTCTTTTTTTCAAAAAATCACCGAGCGCTTATCCAAGCCAAAAATAGAGGATTTCAGTGCGTTCGCTGTTTTTGAAAAATACCTTCAAGATCTGCAATCTGGGATCTCTAGAGAATTGGCGAAAGAACGACGACGAGCGTTGCTGAGTACCAATATTCGTACCTATACCCAAGAAGGAATTGGCGCCAAACATATTCATGAGTACGGTACTCTTGTGAGTCGAGCGTTTGCAGTCCCGGGACTCAATGAGCAATCAGATCGCATTGTCTTCTCCAATCTCTTTTACAATGATGTGATCGCTGGACAGCATGCTCAGCAGGAAAACGAACCGCATCCGCTCATTAGAGACCGGTACAAACAAGAATTCTCCACATGGGAACGCTCGTGGCAAAAACTGCTTTTAGGCATTGAGCAGTATATTGGATATCCAGACAAAAAGGCTCTTGTTCAAGAGCTTCTTTTGAAGGGATTTATCCATCGAAACTCTGATGAACATGCATTGGTATCAGAGGGCTTACAAGCACTCCTTCCAAGCCTTGGTGATGATGCGTATGTAGAGATGTATGAACATCCAGAGCGCTTGATTCTGACTTCTCCTCGGTTTTTTGCCTACCACAAAGGAGAAACAAGTATCGCAAGGCACATGCGACTGGTGTACATCCCCAAAACAGACTCTTTTGTGTTTTTAGAAGCTGGATTTTTTACGGCCTACAAAAACCATGAGATTGCTCAATTTCATACGCTAGCAGAAAACCACTTTCCGCTACCAGAAAGTCCCACAGACATCCTCGCGCAAATTTCCATTCTTGCACAGGCGTACAAAGACTATCCTCCCCACGCACTTTTCTCTCTCATAGTGGAGAAGCTTGGCCATTTCCCAGAAGTCCCTGTTGGAGAAAATGTAATAACCACCACAGAACGATCCTTTGATTCTCAGATTGAGTATTTAGAGTCTATTTTTGATTTTGAAGAACAACTTCTTTCAGCGTATCCACATCTGTACAAGAGTATTCGTGAACGATTAGCCCAGCCGACGGAAACAATCATGCACTCTGCACTTCGTGCAAATACACTCAATGTAGAAGAACTTCTACAAGCATACAAAACAATATTTTCAGATCCTTTATATGCCCAAAATCCATTAGCCGCAAAAAATATTCTTGATGGACTGCGAGCAATTCATTATCCAGATATCGGTACACGTGTGACATCACTGATTGACTGTGGAACTGGCACAGTACTTGGTGGAATGAAAAATCTCAGTCCGACACAGCTTACAGGCAAAATTGATGGGCTCTTTGGAGCAGGAGCAATTGACATGCTTTCTACAGCATCACAAAAAGGGATTTCTTCTGAGAGTGAATTACGTTCTTTTTGCAACAAATTTGGACTTGATCATACGAGATTTCATACAGGGGTTTGTCGCACAGATGGATGCAGGTCAACGTATGTTGGGGAGTGTAGTATTTGTCCCGCTTGCGAGATGAAGTACACACTCGGACTTATGGATGAACATGGAAATACGGATTCGCATGATCACAACGAGACGATAAAAAATGCAGAAATTCAGGAAAAAAAATCTCGACGACCCACGACAATTGGAACTGCTGTAGCCAGTGTGACAAATGTAGGGTTACTTAAAGAGTCGATTGTTGTGTATGATCAATAAAACAATAAACAATCTTTAATCTCTGTCTACCTTTGGTACAGATAATTCAAAGATTTTTTGTTGTAACGTATCCTGAATTCTTTGAACATCCTCTCTGTACTCTGTAGCCCACGATGCCTTTGCATTTTTCACAACTTCTCCTACTGCCAATAAAGCATCAGCTTTTCCCTTTGAACCCAAACTGGAGCCTTCAATGTCATTGAACATTTGATCAAGAGTACTTGTCAAATCTATAAAAGAAAGAGTATTTATACTCTTTCGTAGCTTATTTAATCTTGTGTATCCTTCTTTTCCCAAACCTTGTTCTAAAGCTATTTCTCCTACATATTCTTCTGCTATATCAGCATGCATTCCTTCACGAACAGCTTCAACATTTGAAGCCCCTGTTTTTTGTAGAAGTTGTTGTTCTGCTGTTAACTCGTTGCTCATATTTTCTCCTTATAAAAAATATAATATGCAAAATTTTAGATATCTTACCAACTCCAATTAATGGAATCCGAACTGCTTAATTTAACGATTTTTGCATCTGGAAAGTTTTTTTTGAAAAAAGCCTCAGCTGATAAAATTGTTTTTTCTGTAACCGTATCCTCTTCATAAATCACGACAGTTCTTCCATCACAGAATTTTCCGATCATATCCTTTAGTTCCTCATCAACTTGTGGTTCTTCATCCTTCATCTTATTTCTTGAAAACCGTATAGGAAAAGCAACAGAATTTATAGAAGACGTATTTTGAATGTAACGAAGAAAAATATCATACCCAGTTGCAACACCTCCGTGAGCTAATGGTAAAAATACGATATCCGTTCCTCCTGTCAATGTTTCAAGTTGACCTACAGCTCGTTCTGCATTTTCTGGTTCGCCAGCATACCAACTTGCTGCATCTTTTTTCTGTTGAATTTCTCTTTTAAGTAGAGAAGGTTGTTCTTGCAATTGTCGCCTAAAATCTCCAAGTAATTTAAGTGATTTTGCATCCGATGAATATACCGAAGTTATTATTAAAAGCGTCTTGTAATAGAGATCTATTAAACCTTCATCCTCTGGAAACTCTACTCTCGTATCAATAATTGCTCTCATTAATCGAGGCGGATACAAAATAAGACTCGCCACATCAGGTTGATCTGCCTTTAGCTCCTCTGATAAAGCGTCAATTGCACTCTCCAATGTACCTCTATACTCCTGCTTTGGAAATTCCTTGCTAAAATCTATTTTGTCAAAGAAAGACTCATACCCTTTTCGGGTATTATCAACTTCCAACGTTTGATCTGGTGTCGATTGTTCATACATAGGAAAGTTTGAATCTCATATCTGAGTGCATTATCTCTCAATAAAACGCACAATTTCTTCCATTTTTTCTACAGTTCTTCTCAAATTTTTTATTGACTCCCTTTGATACGGAATTTTGTTTCGCGTTAACTCATGAAGAGTAGATCTTATCTCTCTTAAGAGTTTTATTTCATCCTTAAATCTACTAAGATTCCCAGATGCAATAGCTTGCATTTCATTTTCCGTTTTATTTGCATATTTCTCAACAACTGTTGAGACCCCAGCAAGAAGAGAATCAACTGTTTCCGAATATTTATTTTCTTTTTTCTCTGGTTGTAAACCATCTAGTGCCGTTTTAATCATCTCTACATACATACGATTTTTTTTGAATTTATCAATAACATACTCTCGTTGTGACTCTGTCATCGATCTAAAATATTGCATTTCCTTTTCTAACAGATACGCATATTCCTGTAATGTTTCGGCATCTAATGTTCTAAGGTCATCTAGTGACAACATTTTAATTTTTTGCAGCTCTTCATTTTCCTCAGGTAAAATCACCTCTTCTTGTTTGGAAGGTGTGGAAGCATCAATAGCTTTAGCATTCATTTTTTGCCATCGTTCATATATGGTCAGTTCATTTTCCAAATGAGCAGGCCCTTGTCCTCTCCTGGATGGTCTAAAGAAGTTAACAAGCCTTCCTACTACTGTTCGGTCAGGTTGTTTTTCTGTAACTTGTTTTTCTGCCATATTTTTTATAACCCTAAATATACTCTATCTCCCAAATATCCTGTCACTTCCGGCTTGATAATTGGGGCTCCTAATAGCTTTGCTGGATAGAGCGTAAATGATCCAAACTTATCATTAATACTATCAACTATACCATAGATCTTTTCTCTCTTTTCCCATTCTGGCAGAAAACACTGAGGACTTACTGAAGTTGGTTTACACTCCCCAATCCACACACCAAATTTGATAACCGGAAAGTCTCGTCTCCATTTTTTATACATCCCATCATAGAGGAGTTTCCAAATTTCATCGGTATGTCGTACCCAATACTGCAAAGTTCGATATTCTCCCCAATGTCTGTCATGTCCCCACAAAGATACACCTACTTTTCGTCCCACCAAATCCATAGCCCGAAGCTTGTGTGTCGCTTCTTCCAGTAAATTGAGAAGAACTCGTTGGATCTGTTCTTCATCATCACAGAGCTTCCACCCCGTGATGGTTCGCCCGACTGATTGTTGGTACGTCACTTCTTTCTCATGCGTAAACAAATGTGTTTCTTCCCCTCGTGCAATTTTTTTGAGTTCCACTGCCCAATGTGGACCAAAGGTATCGTGTAGAGTTTTGTCATCAAGCAAATTAATCTCTATTGGGTGATGAACTCCTAAGTAGTGTAGTTTTTTTGACAAGCCCCTTCCTATTCCACAGACATCCTTAAACTCAACCGTGGATAAAACTTCAGTAACATTTGATGCATCAATAGTGAGAGCAGTTCCTTTTGGGGCGATTTCACTCGCCATTTTTGCAAGTAATTTGTTGTGAGAAATTCCCACATTACACTTCACCCACTCACCCAACACTTCTTTGATCCGTTTTTGAATCGTGTCAGCATAGGTGAGCGGCACTCCCATGATTGCTTCACAGCCAGTAAGATCTAAAAATACTTCATCCAGTGAGAATACATGCACACTAGGTGAAAACTCTTCAAAAATCTTTTTCAATTTTCGAGTCGCAGACAGCATGATGTCAAAGTTCGCTGGGATTAACACTAGATCAGGAGCGAGTTTCCTGGCATCTTTGACGAGCGATCCTGTTGCGATTCCAAATTTTTTTGCTTCATTGGAAGAGGCGATGATACAGGTTCGTCCTTCTGCTTTTACCACCCCCACAGGTTTTCCTCGTAAGGCCGGATTTTCCTGCTGAAGCATGGTCGCAAAGTACGCATTGATATCCACATGAAAAAAAATCTTTTGCATAGAAATTGTTCTTTTTTCTGATCTCTTACGTCTCTCCCGTTTGTTTGTCCTAATCTACTAATCTCCCACTTTTTTCTTCGACTACTCAAGTTTGCCGTTGAGGCAATTTCCCTTTTATTCTTCGAGCGCAGTCGAGAAGCCCTCCGTTTGTCATCCTGAGCGAAGGCTAGCGTAGCTGGCCGTAGTCGAGAAGATCTGTTCTTGCTAGCTTTCGATAAACGACAAACTTGCCTCGTCCCTGATACCTGACCTCTGACCTCTTGCCCCTGCTATCTCCCGACTCCTTGCCCCTGACCTCTGATACCTCGCCCCTTGCCTCTGACCCCTTGCCTCTTTCTCTCCCTTACTCCACCCACAACTCTTCTAATACCCAAACTTCCGTTTCTCGGTCAAATAACAGCCTGTAGAGCTCTTTTCCAGAGGTAAAGGAGTAGATTCTCTTCTTTGTATCTCCATCTCGAATCTCAGAAACCAGGGTAACTTTCTCTATTTGAAGGATTTTTGTTCCCCACTTGAGCTTTTTTGGGGTAAAATACCCTTTGGCATAGACACCAGCCACCTCTACCTTTTCGCCTATTGTATGGAACATAGAAAAAGTAAACACGAATAAAGAGAGAATGTAAAGGATATATTACCCAAAGCTCACGTTTTTCCCTGTATTTTGCGATTGACTTTTAGCACTCGAAAATATAAACTGCCAAAACCTATGTCAGACCCTAAAGATTCATCCAATTCAAACGACGAAAATGTCATTTTTTCTGGGAAAAAACCAGTAAAAAAAGATGAAGTTTCTGTAAAGGAAACTGTATCGTCTAAGGAAGAAGCACCAGAAAAAGAAAATACACTTCCAAGTGTTCCCACAATAGAAATTCCCGTCAACAAACTTCCATTAGTTCCACTACGTGAAGGTGTTGTGTTTCCTCACACAGAAAATATTCTTGCGTTTGCCCGCACAAAATCAGTCAACGCAATCGAAGAAGCCATTCGCACACGAAAGAATGTGGTTTTAGTAACACAACGACGTGATAACTCCAATGATCCTGAACAAAAAGACCTCTATGAGACAGGTGTCATCGCATCGATTGAGCGAATCTTAAAAGGAGAACACGAACTCAACGCGCTCGTCCATGCAATTACCCGAGTGAAAATTAAAAAAGTATTTGTTGAAGAAAGTTACAGCGAGTGTGAGATCGAACCGATCGAAGATGTCATTATCGAGAATGCAGAAGTGTCTGCGATGTGCAAAATCTTAACGACACAATTTCGAAAAGCCGTAAACTTAGGAAAACCAGTGGAGTTTCTAAACTTCATGAAACTCATGGGCGGAGTCAACCCGTCTGAGCTTGCTGATCAAATCGCATCTACCCTTGATTTACCTAGCAAGAAAAAACAAGCACTCTTGGAAGAACGTGATGTGCAAAAAAGACTGCAGTCCGTGTTGATCTATCTAGAAGAAGAAATCAAAGTTTTAGAAATCGAAAAGAATATCACCTCAAAAACACAGAAAAAATTTGATAAGCATGCCAAGGAAAATATTTTGCGTGAACGCATGCGAATTATCCAACGAGAACTGGGAGATATTTCTGACGAAGATGAAGAAGAACAAGAACTCGATAGTCTTCGAAAAACAATTCAGCGAAGCGCCATGCCTGCAGAGATCAAGAAAAAAGCCTTAAAGGAACTTCGCCGACTCATTGCCATGCCTGAGATGTCATCAGAAAGTGGCTATGTGCGAACTTGGCTTGATACCTTGGTCGAACTTCCGTGGGGAAAAATGAGTAAGAAGATGTTTTCTCTAGAAAAAGCTAAAGAAATTTTGGATAGTGATCACTATGGACTAGAGGAAGTCAAAGATCGTATCCTTGAGCACTTAGCTGTTTTGAAACTTCGACAGGATCAGGAACAAAAATCCTCAGGATCAGTTTCTGCCAGTGTGCAGAAAAAACTTGATAAGCTCAAAGGCAAATCAAAGACACCTACCAAGCATGAAAGAAATCACATGCCAACAATCTTGTGTTTTGTTGGTGCTCCTGGTGTTGGAAAAACCTCCCTTGGGAAATCCATAGCCAAGGCTTTGGGTCGAGAATTCGTCAAAGTCTCGTTGGGTGGTATTCGTGATGAAGCGGAAATTCGAGGTCACAGACGTACCTATGTGGGATCCATGCCTGGACGCATCATCAGTGGAATGAAACAGGCTGGCAAACTCAATCCTGTCTTTATGCTTGATGAAGTAGACAAGATCGGTCTTGATTATCGAGGTGATCCATCTGCAGCACTTCTTGAGGCTTTAGACCCAGAACAAAACCATGGATTTGAAGATCACTACCTCGACGTTCCATTCGATCTCTCTCAGGTCATGTTTATTACAACCGCAAACGTCCTGGATACGATTCCTCCCGCTCTTCGTGATCGTCTCGAAATTATTAGCTACTCAGGCTATACGATGGATGAGAAATTTGAAATTGCCAAGAGATACCTACTCCCAAAACAAATTGGGTTTAATGCATTGACTGACAAACAGGTAAAGATCAGTGATGACGTACTTCGCTCGATCATCAGTCACTACACACGAGAAGCAGGAGTCAGAGGTCTTGAGCGATATATCAGTAAAGTATGTAGAAAAATTGCTCGAATTATTGCTGAAGGGAAAAAGACTGTCGTCACAGTTGATGAAAAAGCAGTTGTGGAATTCTTGGGTCCTTATATTTACGAAGATACGTCAATGGAAAAAGAAGACAGCATAGGTCTTGCAACCGGAATGGCGTGGACAAGTGTCGGCGGAGAAACACTCCCAGTTGAAGTCGCAATCATCCCGAACCGAAAAGGTGGCAATCTTATTTTGACTGGAAAACTTGGGAAAGTCATGCAAGAGTCAGCCAGAGCCGCTTTAACCTACGTGCAGGCAAATGCAAAGAAACTCAAAGTGTCCGATGAGATTCTGAAAAAAAGTGAGATTCACATCCACGTTCCAGAAGGTGCCGTACCAAAAGATGGTCCTAGTGCTGGAATCACCATGACAATTGCTGTTCTCTCAGCTCTTACTGGAAAAGCAGTTCGCCATGATATCGCGATGACTGGAGAAGTAACACTTCGTGGACGAGTGCTTGAAATTGGAGGACTAAAAGAAAAAGTGATCGCAGCTCACCGTGCAGGGATCCGTACGATCATTGCTCCAAAACCCAACGCAAAAGATTGGGCAAAAATGCCAGAGAATATCAAAAAAGATATTACGCCACACTTTGTCGATCACATGGATGAAGTGGTGAAGCTCGCATTGGTGGCTTAAGAAATATTTGAACTTACTTCTCAACGGATGGACAGGCTTTTAATCGAAATGAGTTTGTATATATCAACTCTCCAGATTCAAGCAACCTATCTACTGATGTTCTAACTTCGTTTTCCGTAGCCTGTGGAGAAATCCATCCTGTGTTTCTTCCCCCTTGCCATATATCAGCCATATTTACTGGACCATACTTTTTTACATAATCAAGTATTCCCTTTATTAAAGGAACTTCTTGGTATTCAAATCTTCTTTCTTTATTCATAACTGTCTCCCCGCAACTGCAGAAATTTTCGATTACTCCACCAGTGTTCCGATATCATCTCCAGCAACAGCTCGAAGTAAGTTTCCTTTTTCAAATGCATTAAAAACAAGAATTTTCATTTTGTTTTCCATACACATGGTAAGACCAGCTGTATCCATCACTCCAATATCTGGATTTTGGATAGCTTCCATGATCGTCAATTTCTTGTATCGCTTTGCGTCCTTGTGTTTCATTGGATCTTTGTCATACACACCATCAACTTTTGTTGCTTTCATGACGATGTCACAGTGAAGCTCCAATGCATGAAGTGTTGCACCAGTATCAGTTGTCACGTACGGAACGCCAGTTCCTGCAGCTAGAATCACGACTCTTCCTTTTTCCATATGACGAAGGGCTTTTCGTCGAATAAAACTTTCGGCCACTGCTGGCATCAACAAAGCTGATTGTACTCGGGTTGGAACTCCCACTTTTTCCAGAGCATCTTGTAATGCCAGCGCGTTCATGACGGTCGCAAGCATCCCCATGTAATCAGCTGTGGCTCGATCGATGCCGTTTTTTGATCCAGCCATTCCACGAAAAATATTACCACCACCAATAACAATTGCGACCTGCACACCAGTCTCGTAGACTTCTTTGATTTGAGAAGCAATTTCCATCGCAGCCTCAGGGTCGACGCCATGCTCACGCTTCCCCAGCATAATTTCCCCACCAAGTTTGAGGAGGATACGTTTATACGCAGGAACAATATTTTGTGACATACAACTCCTTTCAAGAGTTCTACAATCCAAATTTAGACTTGATACGTAGCACTTTCCATCGGATGGAATCGAGCTTTTGCACTATACCATACATGCGAGGATTCAAAACTAAGTCATACGTGCCAATAAACTGCATGAGGGTTCCACCGTAGCCTTCCTTGAACTTATGAAAGCCAAACCAAGGATCTTTCGGATTTGGTTCTGGCCCTAAGCTTCCCCACATATCAAACTTGGTACACCCCATCTTTTTCCCAAATTTTATTACTTCCCAGGCTAGAAGATTGTTTCCCATCACTTCTCGATTCTCTCGAGATGATGCCCCGTATGGATAATAGATTGTTTTGTTAAACACAAACACAACCCAGATACCAAGGGTCTTTCCTTCATATACCGCTTTGAAAATATGGGCTATACCTTCTTTGGATAAAATCTTCCAGAGTTTTTGGTAATACTCTCTGTCATGCGCATAAAATCCTTGGCGCTTGGTAGTTTCTTCCAAGAGAGTGAAGTACTCTTCAAGCCCGCCTTCCGTACTGTCTTCGACAACCTGCACACCCTTTTTGATGGCAACGTTGATGTTGTACCTGGTTTTTTGGTGCATGTTTGCAAGTAGCTCTTCTTCAGAAGGCTCAAGAGAAAGGACAAATGTATAGGGAGTAAACAATGGTTTTCCAACTACACAGCCATGCGAAAGTAAAAATTTGGTTGTGACTTCATGGGAAGCGGTATTTGCGACGGGAGCAGACACGTTGGGTTCAAGTTTAATAGAAATTGCGTTGTATTTTTCACCCAGCGCTCGAAGTGTCGCAAGCATCGTTTCATCTGGCATACTTCCACGTGGAACGTAGCCAATTGTGTACGATGTTTTTGGAACTTTATGAAACGTGACAGTGAGAACGGAATTGAGCTTCCCTTGATCAAAGAATCCAACTCGCTCGACACTCTGACCAGTTTCGCCTCGAAACTCCCCCCACGCATATGACTGCAAAGGATGAACAGCCACTGCATCAAGCGCAGTTCTATCAATACTTCCAAGAGGACGAACGAGCATAGGGGTTTATTATAACCAACCCGTCAGATATAAGCCAACGACGATAAGGATGACAATTCCTGCTGACAATAAAAGCACCATTGGTTGGTCTTTTCCCCAAAAGCCAGTACTCTTATCACACAAGAGTGATCCACAGTCACAAAAGACTGCTCTGTGAGATTGTGTTTTTTTGCTGACACCACTTCGTTTTGTTTTTGCTTTTTTCATACTATAGATAAGCGTAGTAATTTTTACCACAAAGTGCAAGTAGGAAAGCGAACTGTATTACGAAGATAGGAAGGCATCGATATCCATGTTTCCTTCCAAAAAGTCATCAATACTAGGATCATCAAAAGAGGTAAATACTTGCTTGCGTTCTACTGGTTTTGGCTGACCAAAGGATGAATTTTGTCTTCCTGTAAAACGTGACACCATCTGTCCTACTCTTGGGGAGAGAGTTGCTTGCACGACATCTTTGGGAATTTCAGCAATAAAGCGGGAAACCACTGAGCCACTGATACGTCCATACAAGAGTCTTTGGCGAGCAAAACTCAGAGTGAGATGACTTCGCGCTCTAGTCATTGCAACATAACAAAGTCGTCGTTCTTCCTCCATCTCTTGAGGGGCAAGAAGTGATCGTGAATGTGGGAAGATTCCTTCTTCCATCCCGACAATAAAGACACGATCAAACTCAAGCCCTTTGGCTCCATGAATACTCATAAGCGTTACGCGAGAGCTATCTTCATCAGTTTCCTTGCGCAGAGCTTCTTCCTCAATCAAAGAAACCGCTTCAAGCAGTGAAAGAATGGTTGGGTAACTTGCGGCTACAGATCGAAACTCCTGAATATTTTCAAGTCTTCCACGATCTTCTTCATCATGCTCGTCAAAACTCTGTATGTATTTCGTGTTTTCTAAAATCTTGTCAACCACGACTAGCGCAGAAGTCTCATTTTGTTCCACATGCTCTTGTTCACTTCCTTTGGCATTGGGAATTTCAAATGCAGCTCGTGCTTGTTCTACAGAGTCTGTTGTTTCTGTCTGCATTCGTTGTACAGCTTCTTCTTCTCTTGCTTTTTCTTGTTCAAGCCATTGGAAAAAAACGGCAGCTTTTCTTTTTCCCAATTTTTCAATTCTTCCCTTGGCAATTTCATCTTCCGCGTGTACGTACAGTCGCAAGTACGCCAAAATATCTTTTATTTCTTTGCGAGCATAAAATCGCAGTCCACCAACTAGTCTGTACGAAATTCCTGCAGACAAAAATCCTTCTTCAAACGCGCGACTTTGGGCATTGGTTCGATATAACACAGCAATAGTTGCAAAAGGATTTTTCTGTAGATAACTTGCTGTCTCTCTCACCACATGCTTCACTTCTTCTCTGTCAGTGTCTGCTTCAAACAACACCAACTTTTCTCCTTCATTTTTATCTGTCCAGAGCTCCAGTACAGGATGACTACTGTTATGGGCAATCACAGCGCTTGCAGCTTCCAATATTGGTTGGGTACTGCGGTAGTTCTGTGACAGTTCATAGGTTTTCATTTCAGGAAACTGTGTTTGCAGAGACATCATGTTGCGAAAATCCGCACCTCTCCAGCTATAAATTGCTTGAGAAAAGTCTCCAACCACAAAAAGATTGTGATCACTATTTAACAGAAGTTTTGTGAGAGTGAGCTGCGCGGTGTTTGTATCTTGATACTCATCAATGAGAATGTGGGAAAAAAGTTGTTGGTAGTACCGGCGAGTTGGCTCATCTTGTGACAGAAGCTCCACGGTTTTCATAAGTAAATCATCAAAATCTACAGCCCCATTTTGCGCCAGTCGTCGCTGATAAATAGGATAGACACGGCTGGCTGTTTCTTGAAATCTTCCTTTGGCAAGGGAGTGGTACTCAATGGGTGTCACAAGTTCGTTTTTGGCTCCCGAAATTAATGACAGAATTGATGCCGGTCGATACTCCTTTGTTGAAATTCCGAGTTCCTTTTCGATTTGCGTCACCAGAGAAATCTGATCATCGCTATCATAGATCGTGAAGTTTGGATCAAGCCCGATACTTTTTCCTGATGCTCGCAAAATCCGCGCGCATATACGATGAAATGTCCCTGAAAAAGGCAATCCTGATCCGGTGAGCATACTGACACGGGTAGTCATCTCAGCTGCGGCTTTATTTGTAAACGTAACGAGTAAAACTCCAGAAGGATGTACACTGTGATTTGCAACCAAGTGGGCAACTCTTGTCGTCAACACCCTCGTTTTTCCCGATCCAGCACCAGCCATCACCATGGCAGGAACTCCAATTGGATGTTGTACCGCTTGTCGCTGTGCCTCATTGAGTATATCGAGTGCTTTGGAGATATCCATTTCGCCATAGTATCACACCAAAACTTGACTCGCCTACAGAATTACAAACTATAGAAAGCATTGCGGGCAAGTAGTTTATCGTTTATAGTCCAATTCAAGAGTAGAAAAAAACTTTCCACTATGAAATACGTCATCGCCAACTTCAAATCGAATAAAAATTCAGAAGAAATAGCTGATTGGGTTAAGCAGTTCGCTCCTCAACTTCAAAAGACAAACTACGACCGATCAACGACGATCGTCCTCTGCCCTGCTTTTCCTCATCTGTCACTGTTTGACGAGGTACAAAAAATCACTACTGTTTTTATCGGCGTGCAAGATATCAGTCCATATCCCGCGGGATCCTATACTGGTGCGGTTTCAAGTTTGAACCTCGAAGGCCTTGGCGTGAAATATGCGATTATTGGACACAGCGAACGCCGTCGATATTTTCATGAAACAAATACAGACGTCGCAAATAAAGTTCGTGAATGTATCGAACACAATATAGTTCCTATTATTTGTGTGACAA
The DNA here is from genome assembly GCA_964492495.1 of uncultured Pseudomonadales bacterium. GTDB lineage: Bacteria > Patescibacteriota > Microgenomatia > UBA1400 > UBA12028 > CAZBKJ01. Next base: position 33,547 of record CAZBKJ010000001.1, on the reverse strand, counting down.
AAGATGAAATAAATGCACAAGCCAATGCGATCGATGAGTCAGATCGCAAAAAACTCCTTGTTACTTTTGAACCAATCGAGCATATTGGATCAGATGAAACAGATACGATTGAACATATTCTGGATGTAAAGGAACATGTCAAAACCGCATTTGGGAACGTGCCATTTCTCTATGGTGGAAGTGTGAACTCCACTAGTGATAGGAAGCTACTCACGTCACCTGAGATAGATGGCTTTCTTGTAGGATCTGCTTCACTGAAAGTAGAAACGTTCACTGACCTTCTTGGGAGCATTGCATGAAAAGGGCGTTGGTCTGGTCTGTTATGTACCAGGTCGTACTTGTTGCTGTCCTCGGGATTTTTCTTTTCAAAAATAATTCCTCAGTGTCACTTTCCCTTCTCTCACAGCGTTTTTCTATGTGGGATGCACGACACTATTTGTATCTAGCAGAACACGGATATTCCACAAGTGGTGATGAACGGAATTTCATTGTTTTTTATCCTTTGTATCCTCTACTTATCAGAGCAAATCCACTTTTTTATATCTCACCCACACTTTCTGCGATCACAATAACAGCCATCACCTCGATTGCGGGTCATGCGTTTTTTTTGCTGTACCTAGAAAAAATTGGGTACAGCCAACACAAAAAAATACGTGCGTTTGTACTACTGTGCGTAAGCCCTACTGCTGTTTACTTCATGCTTTTGTATACTGAAGGACTCTTCCTTCTTTTGACGTGTTTGTTTCTCTATCTGCTAGTTCAAAAAAAATACCTCTATGCCTCTTTTGCTGGGGCTACTGCAACAATGACCAGACTTCCTGGACTCTTATTTATTCTCCCTTTTGCAGGAACAATACTTCTAGATACCACGCTTCACTTCAAACAAAAAGTTCAGAAACTATCTGCTGTAGCGATTATCCTTTCAGGATTTCTACTCTATACCAGTATCAATATCGCACTGTACAACGATCCCCTTGCATGGCAAAAAATTCAAGCAAACAATTGGCATAAAACAGCTACAGATCCTATTTCGCGCTACAAGGAAGAAGTACAGTCTTTTTCTTTTCAAAAACTGGCAACGCTGCCCAGACAAGATTTACCAACCTATCTTGTTGATCAAACGATCACGCTCGGAACACCACTTCTCTTGGTTTTGTATCTTGTTGTGAAAAGAAGAAAAGCAAATCTCATATGGATTGTATGGATTCTTGGAAATTTTTTTCTTGTAGCATCCCAAACGTATTGGCTCTCAAATGCTCGCTACCTTGGTCTTGTTATTCCGCTGTACCTTATTCTTGAAGATCTGACAGAACGTGTCTTTCCCGTATACATTGCACTCGTACTTATTTTCGGATCTCTAGCATTGTTTGGATTAGATATTTTCATCAAAGGCCTATGGTTGTATTAAGCCTGAAGACAGTTCGGAAACATCGTACACTTTGTATGAAGAGTTTGAAAAAGCGACAGGAAATCGTGTAAAGAATTCTTGGTTTGGTTTAACATCATTAATTTCAGCAGGGCCAATCACGACATAGGATATCTGATAGTTTCGTATCAGCTCCAGTCCTTCATCACTTCCTGTATACATTTGTTTGATATCCTCTTCCCGTTTTCCATTATCAAAGCCATAGTTCCACGCCCAAGCCCAATACCCCATCATAATTTGGCGCGCCCCCCAAGTCATGATCGGTTCATGGATCGTGGGGGCAGTCAAAAACACAGCATCCGCACGCGTTTTCAAGCGTATTTCAAAACCCAGTCGCATATCCTCGGCTGAGTTTAATTCTGTTGGGGTGCGCTTTAGGTTGAGATTATGGATCAGCTCTAGAATGCCAGTTCCACAAAGACAGAGAAGTAAGAAAACCGCAACACCTTTTCCGATAACAGATTGTTTCCATATAAAAACACACAGATACGCAGCGCAAAGAGAAACATACAGATACACCCAAGCAAATAACTTCGAATTGTCCCAAGAATTTGGTTGGAATAAAAAGAGATTTGCTAAGATAAAAACCGACAAAAATCCAAGCGCAATACTCCATCCATGCATTTGTTTTTTTCTCAAAAGAATAGGAAGCCCCATCAAGCTCAGAGGAATTGAAACTCCCCAGAGTTTCCACCACAGGTGTATCCACTCTTGGATATTTTTGGTCGCTGTCCATCCGGGTCTCCACTGAAGAAATGAGCCACTTGAAAGGCCAACGAGAACAAAACGAAGCAAGAAAAAAACTGATAGAAAAAAAGCTGGAGTGGCAAACCAAAGAAGTAATCGCACATGCTTTCGCTGTTCAAGAAAATAGAAAAAAAGAAGAATCGAAAGAACAATAAAAGTATGCACATGAATAATAGGTAAAAAGCCAAATGCAATTCCAGTGAAAAAAAGAATCTCCTTGCTGTATCGGCAAGAAGACCGCAACACTGCATACATAATTCCCACTATGATCCAGATCCCTACCGCAAATCCGAGCAAAAATGCTCGCTGAGGAAGAAGCATTCCAGAAACGATATTTCCTGTCCACCACTGATACTCACCATACGATGAGTAATCTTTCAGGGAGAGAAAAAACTGCAGTGAGGGGTTGTCTGCGAACTCACGAACAAACGAAACAAATCCCATTCCTGCACCAGTTAAAAACAGAAAGACAGCAATGACAGAGACGGCACGAGACTTTGATAGTAAAAAATTTGCAAAATAGAGTCCTGCAATGATTGCAAATGAGAAGAGTATCGATGGCAGTGCGATCGCAAGTTGGAGCGTGAGTCCTAACCTGATAAGGATTCCTGAAATCAGATTCACCACAAATGGATAGGTAAACTTTCCGTATGCAAACGCTGGATTATGTGTAAACCATTCTGAAGGATCTGTGTGCGCAAATCTGTTGATCATGAAAATATGAAGCCCCCAGTCACTCCACACATGAGACTGGTACACAAATGACCCTTTTTCATTGATGACGAGCATGCGAGAAAACAACACGATGAAAAAAACTCCAAACGTAACAAATAACAACAGCAATGGAAGTGTGTGTCGCCATCTCATAGTCGCTTGTAGATAGTATGCGTTCCATTTGTATAGACTGGAGAAAACACAGATTCAAAAAACACAACGTCGGGAGTATGCTCTAGTTCTGCGGGTCCAATCATGACGTAGTTTACAGACAACGAATCAAATAGAGCTAGGTAGTATGAGGGGTTTTTAAGCATATTCTTAATATCTTCTTCACGCTTGAGATGTGGAAGTCCATAACTATATGCCCACCCTGGGTGTCCTGAAAGAACTGATCTTCCTCCAGCCATCGACACAGGATTTGTGACACTAAATGCAGTTAAAAAAACCGCATCTGGTGGCGTGTTCCTTCGTACCCAGGATGCCAGAGTTAACTCCTCACTTGAAAGCATGCGAAATGTTTTTGTCTTTGCATCCAACGTATGAATGACGTCTAGCCCTCCAGAAATCATCAAACAAAAAAGCAGGATGCCGATAATCGCATGGGAAATTCCTACGGTCGCATGTTTATGTACAAGCCGAAGCGTTTCGACTACGGCTACAGAAAGACCAATATAACTCCATGCAAACATTTTTGTGTTGTCCCATACTTGTGGCTGAAACTGCAGGACATTGGACACAATAAACAAAAGAAAAAAGAACAGTGAAAACAAAAATAGCGTTTTTGATTTCTTCCTCCACAAAAAAATCATTCCAATGATAGCAAGAGGCCCAAAGACTCCCCAATTTTTCCACCAAAACAGAAGCCAAGGAAATAAACCATCTTGTGATACCCACCACGGATTGTACGAAAAAAAAGTGGACGGGTAGACGGACTTTGATAAAAAGGTTATATAGCAAAAGAGTGACAAAATTGCAGCTGGAATAGCAAAATACATCCAATCTTTAAAATGCTTATATGAAAATAAGAAACTCCAAGCACTGAAAAGAAAAATGACCAAAAAGGTGTGCGTATGAATTATCGGAAGTAGTCCAGCAAAAATCCCAGCGACAACGAGTGTTTTGCGTTTGCGAAGTATTTCAAAACGAGGAAATACCTGTGGGTGTACGCGCCAAAAATTCACAAGGAGAATTAGAAAAATAGAAAGCCCAACAGGAAATCCTAGGGTAAATGCTCGTTGTGGAAAAATCATCGAAGGAATAAGTGAGTTCACTTCAAGTCCAGTCGGGCCGTCTTGCGTAAGAGTAAGGGTTGAGTCAGTGAACACCTGATAGACGCTAAATTCTTGTGACTGTAAGAAAAACCCCAGTCCACCTGAACACAAAATAATCCATCCCGCCACTACTGCCCATATCTTTGATGAGCAAAGATATGATAAAAACGCATACAAAAGTACTAACGCACTGATCGTAAACACAAGTGAAGGCGCCGTCGTTGCAAATGGAAATCCAGTTCCCAGCCGAACCAGGAGTCCTGACAACAAATTTGTCACAAATGGATACGTGACATTGGCTCCTGCATAGACTGGGAGTGAATCAAACCAATGAGCAGGTGGACGGTATGCAAACATTGACACCAGGGTAAGGTGCATCGACCAATCAGACCAAAGATACGGATGTCCCGAATACAGTCCATCTGCTCTCATTGAGAGCATCCGTGGCCACTGCACAGAAAAAAACACAATCCAGGGGGTGAGAAAAAAAACGATGCTAACCCAATGACGATGAAGTATTTTTTTCATAATTTACTCACTACCCAGAATACAAAAGGGTCGATACAATAACAGACATGTCTTTGTTAGTATTACAAACAAAAAAAGGCTTTACAATCCTTCTTGGGCTAATTTTGCTCTTTGCGTTTCTCACACGTATCTACAGGGTATCAACACCACCCACGTATTTCTTTGACGAAGTCTATCACGCAGTCACCTCAAAACTGATATCGCGAGGTGATAAAGCTGCCTATGAATGGTGGAACCCTGCACCGGAACCTGATACTGCCGTTGATTGGTTACATCCTCCACTTGCCAAATACACCCAAGCATTTGGAATGAGAATTTTTGGTGAAAATAGTTTTGGTTGGAGAATAAGTTCGGTGGTGTTTGGAGTTGCAGTGATCGCAGCGACAGCACTAATTGCGCATACTGCATTTGGCAACAACAAACTGACCCTACTTGCCGCATTCCTTGCCTCGCTAGATGGACTGCTCTTAGCTCAATCACGTATCGCAATGAATGATATCCACGTGACTTTTTGTATTATTCTTGCAGCTTGGAGCTACATACGATACCGAAAACTCACACAGAGATTTACCCATGATACAGGAGTATCAGTGAAGTACCTTTCTCTTGTTGGACTACTCAGTGGCCTCGCGATGGGAAGTAAATGGTCTGGGATTTTTGTGTTAGTCACAATTTGCTTATTTGAGGCTATTCATTTTTTTACATCAAAACAGACGTTGTTGAAAAAGCCATTCAAAAGTATTGCAATTCGTTTCGCTACCCTTATTCTGCTGCCGATTGTTATCTACCTGCTTTCGTATTCTCACATGTTTTTACAAGGAAAAAGCCTAGTCTGTACCGGATCGCAAGTCGAACAGACTCAGTGTTACTGTCACCAAGACTCAAGTTGGTGGGTGGAAGGACTCTCAAAGCTAGCTCCAGGACAGCGTCCATATTTTGAAAGCCTAGAAGCTCGTGGTGGATGCAAACGCATGATATCTCATTTTTCTGAGCTTCATAATCAAATTTGGTGGTATCAGACCACACTCAAAGCAACACATCCCTATCAGTCTCGCCCGTGGCAATGGGCACTCGACCTAAAACCAGTTTGGATGCACGTTGATTACACAAAAAATGCAGAAGGTGTCGTGGGGAATGTCTACGGTGCTGGAAATCCCTTACTTTTCTGGTTTGGCCTCACAGCATCCCTCATTCTTGCTGTAGAGCTTTCATTGTTGATCTTCCCTCGTATTGGGATGTTTATACTGGGAGTCAAACCCTCAAAACTGCAAACCGCGATTCCTCTGGAACTCTCGTTTCTTCTCACGCTCTACGCCATGGTATGGATACCATGGACAGTATCGCCTCGTATTATGTTCTTTTACCACTACGCACCGGCAGTTCCTCTGCTCTGCATACTTCTCTCGTACTTTCTTCTGCGTTTTGAGAAAAGAACCTATGGAAAAGCGGTCATTCTAGCTACAATTGTCATGATTATCGTCGCGTTTATACTGTTGTTCCCTATGTTTACTGGCTACCCAATGCCTCAACAGTACGTTGATACCGTGTTTAAGGTCTTCCCAATGTGGAGATAAATTGACCGCACTTTGAAAAAATAGCTATTTTCTGCTATAATTTCCGCTCTTTGGTATACTCGCCAGAGAAAGAAAAGGAACTCGTATGAAAAAATCAATTCACCCCAAATGGAATCATCAAGCTGTTGTAACCTGCGCCTGTGGAAACACGTTTGAAACAGGATCAACGCTCGATACTATTCAGCTGGATATTTGTTCAGCATGTCATCCTTTCTATACTGGATCAATGAAATTTGTGGATACACAAGGTCGTGTTGAACGCTTCATGAAGATGCGATCAGCCGCTCAAACAACTGCCGGCAAAAAGAAAAAAGGCGACAAGAAAGATGCTCCAAAAGCCGAAAGCAAAACTCTCAAAGAGATGCTTGCTGACGAAAAATCAAAACTCGCAGCCGCAGAATCTAGTGAAAACGTTGTTTAGATTAGCAAATAAAACAAATATCCCGGGGATTTATCCGTATATGTACGTGATATGTATCCGGGATGTTTTTATATAGTGCATTCCTGCTATAAACTATAAACAATCAACTATAAACTTTCTCTATGGACTATATTCAGCAACAAATAGATGAGATCAATCAAAAAATCTCTGAAAATGAGCAGCTTTTGTCAGACCCAGAACTCCAAGAACTTGCCAAGCGCGAAATTGAAAGCTTGAAGGAACAACAAAAATTGCTTCAGGATTCTTTGGATCAAGTGAATACCGCAATGGCAAAAACCAGTCAACAAGCAGTCTACAACAACTGTATTATCGAAATTCGAGCTGGTGCTGGTGGAGATGAAGCGAAGCTATGGGCAGGTGAACTCCTTCGCCTGTATTCTCGATTCGCAGAAATGAAAAAGTATAAAGTTGAATCCATAGATGAGGGTGTAGTCAAAATTATTGGAAAAGGTGCGTATGAACTCTTTTCATATGAATCTGGAGTGCACCGCGTCCAGCGTGTCCCTGCGACAGAATCCCAAGGACGTGTCCACACCTCAACTGCCTCTGTAGCTGTCATTCCAGAACTTCCTGAATCAGCTGTTGAGATCAGAGACGATGACTTGGAATGGCAGTTTACACGTGCGGGTGGACACGGTGGTCAAAATGTAAACAAAGTTTCTACAGCCGTTCGCTTGACCCACAAACCCTCAGGGATCGTGATTTCAGCCAGAACCGAACGATATCAAGCTCAAAATAGACAAATAGCTCTAGAGCTTTTACGAGGAAAACTCTGGGAAGCTGAAGAAGCCAAGCGTACTAAAGAAATGGGAACTGCCCGCCAAGCAATCGGTAGAGCAATGCGAGCAGAGAAAATTCGTACCTACAACTTCCCACAGAATAGAGTGACGGATCATCGAATTCATGAGTCTTGGTATGATTTGGAAAATATCGTTGAAGGATACCTTGATCCCGTAGTCACTGCCCTGCAGGATGAAAAGAACTGGGAAAAAGAAGGTGACGCACAAGATAGTGATGAATAAACTCTGTTTATCGAAACGTAATAGTGTCCGCAATTCTCATCAATTCTTTTGTAGCAATTTTCGAGACTGAATGAAGATTCTCTTCTTCTACATGCAGTGATGCAAAGACTCGGTAAAATATAGGTCCGTCTAAAATAACAGAATTATCTGTTGCATACAAAGAAATACCGTTGAAATTTATTAGTTTTGTTGAATATAGGTCGCTTGTATCTACGGACCAATGTAGTTGGATGTTGTTTTTTGTTACATATTTCCCTGCCGCTTCCGCAATAACATCAGAGATACGATGAGGGTTTCCTCTATTTTCATACCCATCAAAGATGGAAAGATATAAGGGATCAAAATCTTTTTTTGTATCTGGGAACTGCCAGACGCTTACCCCATATGAATAGACGGAATCACTCTTTGAATCTAAATAAATAGTTTTTCGAATAATTGTTTTTCCTCGGTATAAATATTCCTGTGATTCAACTTTTTTTGTTTCAAAAAGTGGAGAGTTAATTCCAAACGTTTGAAATGAGAACGTTTCCTCTGGAGAATTTGGCTCTATAAACTCTGCTCTATCTTCAAAAACGAGCTGATAGTTTTTTTGAAGTTCTTTGAGCTGAGCCTGCAAACCATCTCTTTCCTTGAAAAGTTGTAGATTTTTACTTTGGAGATTTTGAATTGTGTTATATTGGTGAAAATTAAAAAAAGCAGAACCAACTAGTAAGAGAATTAAAAGGAGAATACGAATGTTACTGGACATAAATGAAGTATACACTTGTATCACAGTCATTCCCATGAATATGGGAATCCAGCTATCTTCTTGTATCAAATTACTCGTAACTCGTTCCTAGTCCGTTGTACCCTACCTCTGATACCTTGTCCCCGCTGTCGTTCTGTAAACTACCTGTCCACCGAAATATAGTTTTTATTCTTCGAGCGCAGGCTAGCCCAGCTAGCCGCAGTCGAGAAGCTCTGAAACCTTGAACCTTGCCTTTACTCTCCACTCTCCTCCAACGTAACAGTTGTCGTTTTTCTCTCTCCATCGCGGATGTATTCCACCTCCACCTTGTCGCCAACCTTGTGTGTTGAGATCTCTTTTGAGAGTGCATTCTCGTTTGAATCACTTGTGAGATCAACACCATCAAATTTTGTAATGACATCACCTGGTTCAAGTCCTGCCTTGTCAGCACTCGCACCTTCCACAACTTCGATGATGACAGCCCCGGCCGGCATGTCATTGAGTAGAGCAGTTCGTTTTGGAATAATTCGATACTGGACTCCAAGGAACGGTCGAGAGAATTTTCCTGTAGCTTCAAAGTTTTTGATAGAATCCTTCACCACATTGATTGGAAGAGCAAAGCCAATTCCGTTTGCTCCCTGTGCCACTGCCACGTTGACACCGATCACTTGACCAGAGGAATTGAGGAGTGGCCCTCCTGAATTTCCTGGGTTAATCGCTGCATCTGTTTGGATGACATTATCCAGTCGCTCTGCAAATGAAAATCCATCTCCTGCGGTGATTCCGCGACCAAGACCTGAGATCACTCCAGTTGTTACTGTGTGTCGAAACTCTCCAAGGGCAGTACCGATTGCGATGACAAACTGTCCTACTTTTAGGTCATCAGAGTTCCCTAAATCCATGGACTGCAGTGATGCTTCTACTTGGAGAATTGCCAAATCGTTGACCGGATCTCGATACACTTTTTGCACATCATATTCTTTTCCTTCTTTCGTAATAATATGGTATTTGGCAGTTGTATCGGACACGACGTGTTTATTCGTCACAATAAGTCCGGATGCATTGACGACAAATCCACTCCCAATATCTTGATTTATCTCTCGGGTTTGTCCTGATTCTTCCTGTTGTGGTAATCCAAATATCCCAAATGGATCCATATCCAAAAGTGGCGATCGTTGCCGGATTCTTTGCTCTCTGGTAATTGAGACAGTGACTACACCAGCTGACACTTTCTCTGTGACATCAATCACATCTGACTGTTCATGCACGATTGAGCGAGTAAGAGGTTCGTTACTTGAGACACTCGTTCCGGAAATTTTTTTGGTAATACTATCAAGCGGTTTGAACACAAAAAGTCTGTCGGCCAATGCTCCGCCTAGAGCGGATATGACGAGCAAGACAAAGAAAAGAACAGCGATGGTAAGATTTTTTACAGGTTGCATAGAAGATATATCAAAGTATATATAGTCCCGCATTCTGAGAACAAGCTGAAAAAACAAAACGATTTATTGTAGTATCTCTTCAATTGCTTTATCAAGCTGTGGATCTTTTTTCTCTTCAAGATTTTTGAGAGCTTCTTCACTTGTCACTTTTACCTCGACGGTTGGTTTTAGACCTTTATCATGAATCCAGTCTCCACTTGGGATAAGCCAGCGAGCAACAGTAATATGCACTCCTGATCCTCCAGAAAGCTCTTGTGCATCTTGTACAGTGCCTTTTCCAAAGCTGTTCTCTCCAACGAGAGTCGCGCTTCTTCGATCGCGAAGGGCTCCAGCAACAATTTCCGACGCACTTGCACTACCTTTGTTGATAAGGACAACTACTGGAGTTGTGGTAAGTCTTCCCTTGCCTGTTGCATAGTACGGAATCTTTTCGACACGACCTTCTTGCGTGACTACTATTCCATCTTTGATAAATTCACTTGAGATATTGACCGCTTCACTGAGGTACCCTCCTGGATTATTTCGAAGATCCAGGATGATTCCAGATGTATCTTTGGCAGCGAGAATTTCATCGACTGCCTTCTTCCACTCTTCATCAGTACGACCACCAAATTGTGAGAGCTTTAAGTGAGCGACTTTCTTTCCATCTTTTTCGATAAACTGTAACTCAACTGAAGGAACCACGATTGTTTCTCGTGCGAGTGTTTTTTCAAATGGTTCCCCACCGTCACGAACAAAAGTCAGTGTCACCGGACTCCCTTTTGGTCCACGTATCATCGATACCGCTTCTGGCAGTGAAAGTCCTGCTGTTTCTTTATCAATTCCTTTTTCCTCATCTTTGATTTTGACAATGTAATCTCCAGCAAGTATTCCTTCACGCTCTGCAGGCAAACCTTTTAATGGAGCGATCACTGCTAAAATTTGGTTTTTGTATCCAAGCTGAATTCCAACTCCTTCAAAACTTCCGTTCAAGTCATCAGAGGAGCGTTTTTGATCTTCTTTAGGAAGGTAAATTGTGTAGGGATCTCCTAGGGAGGAAGTCATTCCGGAAATTGCACCGTCGACCATTTTGCGTGCGTCAAGTTTACTTGGATCTTGGTACTGCTGTTCGAGTCGTTTCCAGACTTCCCAAAATTCTGTGAAGTCGACATTTTTATATTCTTGAGGAACCTGTGTATTAATAATTTTGGTTGATGGAAGGACAGCAAAAGCTTTGGAAAATAGTGGAACACGCCCACCACTTCCAAGCTTATAGCCAATCACTCCACCAAGCATTATGAGGAGGGTTACAACGACAACTGATCGTAAAAAGATAAGACCTTTTGACATGAGACAGAAGTGTATCACACCTACGATACAAGATCCTAGTCACAAGCATCTCTGTACGACAAACGCTTTAGAGTGTTGTGACAAATGGTAACATCCCGAGAAATCGTGCTCTTTTAATCTCACGAGCAAGTGCTCTCTGTTGCTTGTTTGCAAGCCCAGTTCGCTCTCTTGGGATTATGATTCCTGATTCACTGATAAAGCGAGCGAGTGTGGCGACATCTTTATAGTCGAAATCAAACTCTTCACCTTTTCGAGCGATTGCTCTTCCAATCAGGATTGGTCGTTTTGTTGGTTTTTTTTGCATAAGTGCTTTCTCTAATTAAAATGGTATATCTTCACTTACATCATCTGCATTGATAATTGGTGCAGATGGGGTCGCGTCATTTTGTACTGTGTTTGGTTCGTCAGGGTACGAATAGTCTGAAGAACCAGAACCTGATGGTGCATCTGAACGGTTGGAAGGACTGAGCACAATGACTTGATCAGCAACGATTTCTACAGTTTCGCGTTCCTGTCCTTCTTTGGTTGTCCATTTGCGATTTTGAAGTCTGCCTTGCACATAGGCTTTACTTCCTTTTTTGAGCATCTGTCCACAAATTTCAGCTAACTTCCCCCATACCACGATACGGTGATATGTTGTTTCTTCTTGTCGCTGACCTCCACCGTCTTGTGTATTCCAACTTCGGTTCGTTGCGAGTCCGATTGTACACACAGCAGTGCCGTTTGGAATAAAACGAAGTTCTGGGTCTCTTGTAAGATTTCCGATTAACTGTACCAAATTTAGTGAACGTGCTGACATGATGCCTCCCTCTTTATACTTGCTTCTCTTCTTCTATCGTAACAGATCTTTTCTTCTTTGAATTTGCTTTTTTTGGTTCAATGATCAACAAAAGACAACGTAATACATCTTCCATCAAACGTACTTCACGCTCGAAAGCTTGAACCACTGCAGTATCAAGTTCCAGAGTAAAAAGCACGAAAAAAGCCTCAGTTTGCTTTTTGATCTGATAAGCCAAGGATCGCTTTCCCAATGATTCATTGGAAAGGACTTTTCCTTCATTTTTTGCTATCAATTTGGAGATGCTGTCAACAAATGTCTTCATTTGTTCAGCGCTAAATCCTGCAGGAAGCAGAACCATCAATTCGTATTGTTTGACCATAGGTCAACTCCTTTCTTGTACCCACGTATGGGACATCTCTCAAGCCAAAAGGTATTGGATCCCGAGCTTTCCCGGGAGGCTTGAATGGACTATTATACCAGATCAGGGGAAATTATTCTGTATAGAGATGATGGGTTGTAATATACGAGAGGACTTCTGGATCGAGCTCAACGACCCCATGGGTGGGAATCTCCAAGCGAACAGCAGTAGAAGAGGTAAAGAGTGCCTTGTTCTCTATCTGATCAGGCAAGAAAAAAATTCGTCTTCCCAGATACAAAACAAGTTTTTCAGGCAAAATGGAGATAACCTCATGTTGCTTCTTTTTTCCTCGTGGAGCGACAAAAATCGAGGCAACCTTGAGTATTCCATCAAACTCCTTCCAAGTATCAAACGTTTCCATACTATCAGATCCTAAAAGAATACCTATCTTCTTTCCTCTATAGTCTTTTTGAAGCAGTGAAAGTGTCTCTACGGTGTAGCCTGAGAGATTGTTGGTTTTTTCTATATCATTCACCTCCACTCGAGAATCCAGTTTTTCAAACGCAAGCCGTGCCATCTGTATCCGATGATCAAAAGAAACCGGTTTCTTTCCCCAGACATGAAAAGCTGGAGGAATAACAAGTATTTTTTCGAGATCAGGAAGAGCACGGAGAGCCGATTGTAGTGCCTGCGTATGACCCAGGTGCGGTGGATTAAACGTGCCAAAAAAGCATAGTATGTCGAGTGCAGGGAGTGAAAAGGGATCAGGCGTTGACATCATGATAGATTGAATTGTACTCTCATGCCAATACTACCAATGAAAGACGTATGAACCAAAGCAACCCTGAGGAAGAAATTGAAAAAATTCGCTCATTTTTACAAAAAACCTTTCAAACCCAAGGAAAAAAGAACGCAGTGATTGCCGTTTCTGGAGGAATTGACTCTGCACTTTCACTCACCCTTCTTACGAAAGCCATCGGAAAAGAATTTGTTTTTCCTCTCTTTTTGCCGTATGGAGATCAATCTGTAGAAGATAGCATGTTGATTGCCAAGTGGAACAATATTCCAGAGAAAAACTGGAGAACAATTGATATTAAACGGATGGTAGATGTCTTTTCTGATACGCTTTGTCATCCCGGTACAAGCAGCGATGAGGAGCCTTATCCGGGGTCCAGCATCGAAAAAATTCGTATTGGTAATATCATGGCGCGTACCCGAATGATTGTCGTTTTTGATACAGCAAAGGAGCTTGATGCGCTCGTTTGTGGAACTGAAAACAAGTCAGAACACTACTTAGGATACTTCACTCGATTTGGTGATAGCGCAAGCGATATCGAGCCGATCTGTCATTTGTATAAAACCCAAGTACGACAACTTGCATCATTTTTGAATCTTCCTGAGGTTTTTGTCAGCAAAGCTCCAAGTGCGGGCTTGTGGGACAACCAAACGGATGAACAAGAGATGGGATTTAGCTATGAAGATGCGGATAAAGCACTATCGATTCTTTTACAAGAAAGTAGTGAGAGCATCGATCCGAAACTATTGAAAAAAGTAAAAAAAACCATGGAGTCACAGGCATTCAAACTGCAAGTTCCTTATGTTCTCTTTCCATGAACAGGCAACGTTTGTGATAGTTCAATGATTGATTTGACATCTAGAAGCCTTGTATCTTCAATTGAAGATAAAATAAAATCCCCCCATTGGCTCCTTTTCATAAAAAGCTCAAAAGTCTCTATTATTTTTTTGATATTTTTTTCATTGCGAAGTGAAGCTAAAGTTACATCATATTCATCAAAAATATCTTTCCAGAATTGAAGATTCCATAGTACTGAAACAAAAGGTCGTTTATTATCTCCCATCGGTACAGAGTAGGTCTTTTCAAAATCAAAACTAGGATACTGCATATGAGAAAGTGTAGCTAATGCTGGAATCAATCCAACGTGAGCTGTTCCTCTAAAAACAATAACAGACGTATTATTTCTCCTTGCATCAAGAATTTGTCTTGAAATAACAATCTCTCTGGTAACCATTTCACATAAGAACTCTAGTGATGACGTATATTTTTCTTCATTGGTTATATGTGTGGTGCTAAGGGATAAAAAAAACTCACGTGTTTTTTCTGAAGAAACAGCCATAACTGGATTCTTTTCAGAAAAAGCAGAGACCTTCTTGGGATTTTTTCCCAAAAGATCAAAAGTTTGTAAAAATAGTTCAGTTATGAATTTTATATGTCCGATTTGATCATCACTTCTAGATAAGACGCTTAAATGACCAAGAAAAGTTTCCCTATCTCTATAATTTTTACTATTATCCGGATTCTTATTAAAGTCGTCTCGCATTTTTGCAAAACGAGGTGTAAATTGAGCTGCATTTTCAAAACAAAATGCAATTTTACCTCCACGTTTTGTAACATAGTTCGAAACAATACCTGACGTTTTTGTTAAAGCAACTTTATCAAGCAATCGAAGCGAATGGGGTTGAAAAATACCTAAGAAATCATCACTGGAAAAAGCAATTCCCTCTATTTCTTGATTGATTACTTCCATATGTATGTTTTGATACTACCCTCTATAAGTAATCACAAATGCATTTGTAAAAACGACACAAACCAAACAGACATTTGCGATACGCATGCCAGTTATGTACGCTTCTCTAATACGAGGATACTTTTTATATATGAGATAGGATAGAACTGCAATAATTGCTGGTATCACAAGAACTTTTAATAGTGATAAAAACTCTGGGTTGTTCAGAAAATAGTGTTTTGCTATCTCATTTGCCTCTACGTGTAAGCCGTGAACTTTTATCATCCCTTGAGTAGTAATTAAGTCCAACCAGTGATTTACGACTATGAGTGCAACATTCGTAAAATAAATAGATTTTTTTGCAGCGTCAACTTTCTCAATCATAAAAGTTATCTATGCACCAATCATAAACTCCACGACATCACCTTCCTGCATCACGTAGTCTTTTCCCTCAATTCGCATTTTTCCGGCATCTTTGAGAGCCTTCCATCCTTTGTATGAAATAAAATCGTCGTAGGTTGCAATGTTCGCTTTGATAAATTTCTTAATAAAATCAGTGTGAATTGCCCCAGCCGCGAGTGGAGCAGTAGTTCCTTGTTTGATCGTCCACGCTCGCACTTCTAGTTCGCCAGCGGTTAAGAAACTTTGAAGTCCCAGTGTCTTGTATGCAGTTTCAGCGAGGCGCTCCAATCCACTTTTTTCTATTCCGAGTTCCTTCATGTATTCTTTTTGATCGTTTTCTGACAGTGATGAAAGTTCACTCTCAATTCGAGCACTAATGACCACTATAGAATCCGGATTCTCGCCCAACTCTGATGCTATCTTGCTGATCTCTTCCCCCTTGCCTCTTGTTGCTATTTCCCCTTCATCCACATTGATCGCAAAGATTTCTGCTTTGGCTGTGAGAAGATTGAGTTCCTTGGCAATGTCTTTTTCTTCGGGAGTAAGCTCAAGGGTGTTTACCATCTTTCCTCTGTTGATTGTTTCTTTACACTTCACAATCACGTCCCATTTTTCTTTGGCCTCTGGAGTCACTGCACCTTTTGGTTGCGGTTGTTTTTCAAGTGTCGCAAGATCAGCTAATTGAAGCTCCGTTCGGATGATTTCCAAATCTTCTTTCGGGCCAACTGCCCCCTCACGAAGGATTTCAGAGTCGCTAAACGCACGCAATACATGACAAATTGCCGAAGTTTCACGGATATGTGAGAGGAATTTATTTCCCAAGCCTTCACCGGTACTAGCACCCTTTACCAAGCCCGCGATATCTACAAACTCAACAGTTGCGGGTTTGAGTACCGTTGTATGGACAACCTCTGCCAGTTTTTCTAGCCTAGCGTCTGGAACTTGAGCAATTCCAACGTTTGGTTCAATGGTCGCAAAAGGATAATTGGCAGCCAAAGCTACCTGCTGTTTTAACAACGCATTAAAAAGTGTGGACTTACCGACGTTGGGCAACCCTACTATACCTACACTTAAATTCATAAAAACCTCTTGGCTACTGCACTATGTGAACTGTCGAGTCCTGTATGAAAACGTGATTTTCGAACCGGCTGAATAAGCCGACTGCGAAAAATAAAGTTTTTAGTACCGGGACAGACGTTGGGCAACCCTACTATACCAACTGAAAGATTCATGAGAAGTATTGTACCATCGAGAGAACTTAGAGGTTCTTCTGAAAAAAGTTGACCGTATCTTGCATTGCCCTGGAAAAACTCGCTCCAGAAATATTGTGTCCCCCGTCTGGATACTCATGAAGTTCATGGGGAATTTGTGTCTCGTCCAAGATTTTGTTTAAATTTCGACCATACTCCACGCTGACAACGGGATCGTTCACCGCGTGAAATATGCCTACTGCCCCTTGTATGCCATCAAGAAAATTTGTTGCAGGAACGAGTTTCCAAAACTCATCGTCTGGATCAAATTGACCATGTGCTTCTGTGAGCGCCCGTCTCTTTACCGCTTGTGGAGACGTGCTGGCAGGCGGACGATAACTTCCATCATCTATTCCATAGTCCTTCATATCAGTGTATGTATAGACAGCTCCACCCCAGATTGCGATGGCAGGAATTTCAGGTCGTACAGCTAGACTTCGCATGATGATATTGCCCGCCATACTATGACCCCAGAGTCCAATTTTGTCTTTATGCACAAACGGGAGTTTTTTGAGAGCCTCGATTGCACTCAGGGTATCAACAATGTAGTCACTGGACTGGTACGCTCCATTTGGCTCGCCTTCAGACTCACCATGTCCTCGAAGATCAATCTTTAATACCACAAACCCATTGCGTGCTAGATAATCAACATGATCGATATATCGTGTCGTCGTTTGATACGAGCTTGGAGGGATGTATCCGTGAACAAATACGATTGCTGGCCAGCCACCCACGGGCGGAGTACCTGTTGGCTCAGTCAGCAGTGCATTAATCTTCAATCCATCTGACTGATATGACGTTGTATATGACGTATAGTTTGCTTTGTTTTGGTGACGAACAAGACCTGCAATACTACTGTCGTAGCTTCGTGTTCGCAGGTACGGAATTGTTAATTCTTGGAACGGAAAACTAGTCGGCGAGGGTTTGAGTGCTGGAAGTGAATTTGTGATACGTGGTTTTGAGATTTCTTGAATTACTTTCTGAGTACTTCTACCTTTTGAAAAGTATAGAAAAGACCCAACAAAACACGTGATACCAAGAGTGATCAAAACAACTATTTTTGCACGCTTTTCCATACATGGCAGTATACTATGGAGTATGCGAACAATTCCAAACAAAATTCCATCGATTCCGTTTACCAAAGATGCGTACGAAAAAATTGGCCAGGAACTCAAGCGTCTCACAAAACTGCGCGAAGAAGTAGTGATACGACTTTCTGTAGCTCGTGAAATGGGAGACTTGTCCGAAAACGGAGCATACAGGTATGCCAAGCAAGAGCTCGGAGATATCAGCAGACAACTTCGTGATATTCACTACAAACTTCGCTTCGGGCATGTAGTTCAGCGCCAAGACAACAAAGATACTATTGGGTTTGGAAGTACCATTACACTGAAAAATGACACTCGTACACTTACCTTTCTTCTGGTATCTGAATATGAGTCTAACCCAAAGGAAAATAAACTCTCAATGAGTAGCCCAATTGGAAAAGCGGTTTTTGGGAAAAAAGTGGGAGACATTGTAGAAGTCGCGCTCCCTTCCTCAACCGTCACATATACAATTTCCGATGTGACCTAGTATTCTACACAATCTTTCAGGTTGCATTCAGTATCCATTGCTACCGTATGAAAATGAAAAAGTTCGGCCTTTTTTGTTGTGGTCTTCTTTTGTTCGTTGGAATTGCACGTTTCTTGTTTTCATCTCCCGCTCCTGAAGTCAGTGGTGCTCCCCCGTATGGCGAGGCACTGGAAGATGTTCCGGTAAGCGATGAGTGGAGTTGGCTTAAAGAGTGGAAGAGACCAGATGGCCCTGTTCGAGTTGGACTCCAAGTCGGACACTGGAAAAACAACGAGCTCCCAGAAGAACTCGATAAACTCATCGGAAATACTGGCGCATCTGGTGGTGGAAAGACTGAGTGGGAAATAAACTTACTCATCGCAAATGAAGTTGCCAAGATTTTAGAACAAAAAAGTATTGCCGTTGATATCATCCCCGCGACTGTTCCTCCTGACTATTGGGCTGATGCGTTTATTGCTATTCATGCAGATGGAAGTACAAGCCTGAAAGCATCGGGCTTTAAGGTAGCAGGTCCATGGAGAGACCGTACTGGGGACGCAGAGCATTTGGTGTCTGCCATCGAAAAAACCTACCAAAAAGCAACTGGCATGTCGATCGATCCAAATGTCTCTCGCAATATGCGAGGATACTATGCATTCGCTTGGTGGAGATATGAACATTCCATTCATCCGATGACAACAGCGGTGATTTTTGAATCCGGATTTTTAAGTAATCCCTCAGACCGAAAAATACTCACCCAACGAACAGATGACGTTGCAAATGGTCTTTCACAAGGAATACTAGAATATTTAGCGTTCAAAGGACTCGTTGCTTCAGAAAAGCCTGAAGATGTATAACCTTTTTTCACAAAAAAATTTCTTTTCACAAAGACACGAAATATAGCTACAATAGAAATATCGTGAAACCACCAGATATTACTACCCTTTGGCTTCAAACATTTGTTTTTGCCGTTGCTTTGTACGGTTTCAGTGTTGTGTATAGTGTGTTGTATCTTGGCGAACTATCATTTGTTGGACTAAGTGAATCAGTTGCGTTCACGAGTGGAATACTCATTGGCTGCTCGTTTGCCCTGAGTGGTTTAAGTTTTTTTCTTGATGTTTTTGATACAAAACTAAAGTACAGAAAAATGCTTGGAATCACCGGATACTTTTGCGCACTCACCTATTCGATCTCACTGTTTTTTCGGGATACGGATCGGTACTGGACAAATCTTTCATCATCACTCAAGGATATTGATGTTCTCCTCGGTCTAGGAGCAATGGCGATACTCACATTCATGGCACTGATCTCATCAAACTGGGCAGTCAAAATGTTTGGAAAAAATTGGAGAACATTACTTCGAGCTGGATACATTGCCTATCTCTTGTTAATCATCCGCGCCTTTTATCTCGAAGAAGCTATCTGGACGCAGTGGTTTCTCTCACGCAATTCTCTTGCGCCACCTCGTTTAGTGCTGACGTTCTTTGCACTCCTCGTACTGTATCTTCGTGTGTTCCTAGAATTTGGCATTCGACTCAAAAAGAAAAACCCTCCTACACCAGTCCCTGTAAGTACCGCTTCCGCTCCTGCGGTGGAAAATGCTCAATTGAATACCGCAGGGCAGTCCGTGGCATGAATTTGTATGACGTGCTCAAAAACTTGATCAATTTCTCTCTTCCACAGCGTTTGCCAACTTCCCGAAGCATCCAGCCTGTTGCTTTGTGAATAAGATCTTCTTTGTCGGCAAGAAGCATACGTGCAACCAAAAATGTTAATTCAGGTTTTCCTTTTTTTATAAACGCAAACGTTGACACCATCGCTATGCGTCGTTCCCATAACAAAGAAGATGTTGCCAGTTTTTGTATGAGATTTTCATCAGGATGAAGGAGCAACCATTCTCCGAGGATCTTATCAGCTGAGGAATCCACGAGATCCCAGTTGTTTACCCGATCTGCATGTGAAAGATAAAAATCAACAATCTTTTTTTTCTCGTCTTCATCTGCTTTTGAAAACTGAGACACCAAGATAAAAAGAGCAATCAAGCGCTCTTCATGAGTTGGACTTTTAAGTAAACTCTCAATACGTTTGAGTGAAAGACTTGGGAAATGACCAGCGATTATTCGCGACTGGGGGACGGTGAGTCCACAAAAAACATCACCTTCACCATACTGACCTTTCCCTGTCTTGAAAAACCATGAGAGATTTTTTGCACGTGCTGGCGAAGCTGTTTTTTGCATTTCATCCCGCAATAGTGAAAGATCATTCATAAGCCGAAAATGTATTCTATCGAATTTTTATATAAAATTACAGGACTTTCTTTTCTCCTCTTTTTTTGTCTTAGTAGAAGAAATGATTGAAGAAAATCAACGAAGTTTTGGAAGAACACTCAAAGAAAAAGCCAAGCAGGAAGTACAACTTCGTTGTGAATTGTGCACGGTAAAACTATCACCACATGAGCTACAACTTCATCATAAATATGTATGGGTCTGTGAAGCAAAGAGATATAACATTCCGGGTAAGTTTGTTGCTTGCCGTGAAAATGCGCAAGTATTGTGTTCTCACTGTCATACAAAAATTCACAGAAGATCTCAAGAGAGACCACCACATCAGCTCATCGAAGGGTTGCTTTTTATAGCAAGGATGAAAGGAGACTCTCAGGGTGTTTCAGGAATCATTGAGAGTATTACAAGATCTACAAGAAGTTAAACATTGATTTATATACTGATAATCTGGTAACAATCGTCTTTGACCCAGAGATACTGGTCGTCTGTAAGTAACACAATCTTATTACCTTTTTTGTATCCGTTTTGCATACATTTTTCGTACCGTTTCTCAAAATGTGGACTTCCCCAGTGTGGAAAAATAATTACATCTGTTAATTGAAGACACTCGTCTCCTATAAGATCTGGTGCCAGACTTCGATCATCTAGATCACCAACCATATCAATTTTTGGACCAGCTACTATTGAACCAGCGCTTGTACCCATATATACAAGCCCGTTCGAGACTCTATTGCGTATGTATTCTGCACAGTTGCTCCGCTGGATTTCCTGCATCAAAAAATACGTGTTTCCTCCCGAAAACATCACTACCTGCGCTGGATCGAATGCTTTTTGTACTTCTTCAAGTGATTTATTTGCCAGAGAAAAATCACTTACTGTAAACCCAACATCAATAAGTGCTTGCCTATCTTCATGAATCCAACTCAGATATCCCTTTTCTACTTCAGCAGCAGTAGGAACGAAAACCAACTTCATTCCTTTTTTATAATTAGGGACATGTCTTATTACATCTTCCATGACAAAACAATTACTTGAAGTTAAAAAAAGATTTTTCATACTTTAATCCAAAACAATTGAATATCCTTTTCTCCATTTTCCCCGGGATTTATTTTTTCCAAAACTCCACCATTTTTCTCGATAATTTTTTTTGATGCCGTGTTGCCAACCTGGCAGGTAATAAGCACATTCTCAAGCCCGAGCTCTTTGGCTTTTTCAAGGCCAAGCTTCAAGATAAGGCTTCCATATCCTTTCCCACGTTCACTGGGGCGAATGTCATAGCCAATATGTCCACCAATTCTTTTGAGCCAGTCTGAAAGTTCATGACGAAAAGAGAGATGTCCTAAAAAGTGATTACCTTCAACCAGCCAATAATCTGTCCATGGAACATACCCATTGGGTAGATTTTTCCCTTGTCTTCCATCCCGGGCTCGCTGTATGTACCCCTCCAAATTATCTTCTTCAAAAAAGGCTCTCGTTTCCAAATAATGAGGAGGCGGTGTTTCCTCGTTCAGGTACTCAGCAAACGCCTCAAAAAAACTTTTTTTGTACAGAAGGTCTGGGAGGACAAGTTTTGGCATATGAATTATTTCCAATTATCACTTGGAGTATACAGCACAGTTACCTTCTCAATCTCACAGTGGCACACCGCATCGATACACAATGGGATAAGCCAGTGAAGGTTTCGTTTGGTCTTTGGAAGAGAGCCGACAAGAAACCACGCTACTTTCTCATCTGTGAGTGTTTGGGCATCAATAAGGTTTCCTGAATAGGCTGTAGCAAGTACATCCATTTCCCAGCATTCTCCTGTTGTATCTTTGGTGTGGGTATCTCCATGAAGTAGAGCAACTTTTTTCCAGTCTTTTTCCTTGGTTTGTAAGCCTGATTCTTCAAGAATTTCTCGTACGATACACTGCTCTGCTGTCTCGTCTTTTTCATACTTTCCACCCAATCCATTCCATTTTCCTTTTTGGTGAGCCGGATGCTCTTTATGAATGAGTAAAACTTGAGAAAAATCTGAATTAAAAACAAATCCCAGTGTCCAGCGCATCATATATTTTTTATCTTACCAGATCTCTTTCTTACATAATTCTTTCGTTTCTCATAAAGTGACGTACCCCAACTCATGTATGATGCCACTCTATGACCAGAATACAACGCTTTTCGATAGTTCCCATCTGCGCTCTCTTTCTTGCTGGATGCAGTACGACACCCATAAATCCGAACCCATCTCCTACGCTCATACCAGTGGAAGACTCTACCACAAGCATGAGTGCAGATGAGATTGAAGCAGCATATGACAATGGAGAAGCTGTCGCATGTACCATACAAAAAGGACAAGATAGTCAACCAATTCAAGCAATTACTCAAAGAAATAGAGTTCGGATGACACATGTAAACTTAGGATCAGGTAAGACTTCTGGAATTGTCGTATCAGATGGTGTTGTCTTTTATATTTGGGAAGAAGGGTCAGCAATCGGGTTTAAAAGCCAAATTCCCTCAAAAGAACAGCTTGCTGTCCTGCTACAAAAAACAGATTCTTTGGGCATGAGTATTCCTAACCTCTCTAGTAGCCAAAGTATCAGTACTCTTTCCAATGAAGGATATAGCGTGGACTGTGTTCGAACACAGATTGCAGAAGACACATTTGTGCCAGCTAGCTATGTGGTCTATACAGACATCACAGGGACAGTCGAAGAATCACTGCAAGGAATGTAGTACAAAGACATCTTTACGAACTTTTTCCCTTTTTCCAAGGTACAGCAGTGAGAAGTGGAGCAAAAATATCTTCGGTGAGTGAAATCGTATGCTTTTCCAGTTCTTCGTTCGTTGGATTTCTGTCCTGAAACTGCACAAACGACACACCGCTGAGTATTGCCAGTGGAGTCGATTCGCTCCCTTCACCCATCGCCACAACCGCAGCTGCCGCCAACCCTTCCGCTACTCCAGATCTAGTAACCTTAAATGGTCGTCCAAACAAATCGTTTGTACCAATATATTCATTCAGAGGTACGAAGCCACTGAAGGCAATTGCTGTTCCGACAGTTCCCCATCGCATGGGAAGCACATGGCTATCACTAATAATGACACCTACTTTTGAAAGAGAAAATCTCTTGCAGAGATACTCTCGAATAGTATTGGCTGACAACTGAGGATCTTTTGGCCACAGAATATACGATCCATTTCCGTTTGACTCATCAATTCCTCCGTTGGCGATTAAGGTGTTATTTTTAATGCTCATCCCAAACCCATACGGATTGGTAGAACGAGGCAAGAAAAAATCAGCTTCCTTCTCTAAAAGTTCATCCAAAGCTATGCTATTGGGAGAGACAATATTTCCTTCACACAGTGATACGACCTTTGAAGTTACGACTAGTACGGTGTTTTCTTCAAAGTCGTGAATATGTTCATCCAAAAAAGTCTCTAGAGTGTATTTGTTTGCTGTTACTTTTGCTGTCTTGAGTGGTGTGATCGTCATAGTGCGTATTGTAGCGCACCCAAACGTAAATTTGGTTTATACTACAAAAAAACAAGGAGAATCTATGAAAAAGGCACTCATCGTTGGCGTCCTCACCATTGCTCTTGCTGGATGCAAACAAACCGTTACACCATCCGCACAAATTGAAACTCAAACAGAAGCACAAATGGCTGGGGAGTTTGAGTCAGTTGCCGGAGCAATTCAAGCTGGTCGTCCAGTCTCATGCACGATGACAAAAAAGGGCGACAACACAGTGATGACGTACTTTCTTAAAGGACAAAAGATGAAGATGTCAGGCTTTGGATCGACAGGAGCATCCACTACAGGAATGATGATTTCCGATGGTCGTACCATCCATACATGGGATGAAACAACAAAAAAAGGTTTTACGATGACACTTCCAGAAGATCAGAATATTGAGGACTACGCAGAGCAAAATGGCCAAAATGTCCCCTCTATTCAGTCTGAAGAAGACAAAAAAGCACTTGAGGATCAAGGCTATATAGTTGACTGCAAAGAGCAGTCTATCGCTGATAGTGAGTTTGTCCCACCAAGTGACGTGACGTTCTCTGATATGAGTGGACTCATGGAAAGTGCAAATACAATGATGAAAGAAAATCAAAGCGGGTCAGCTCCAAGTGAGGCAGATCAAGAGGCCATGAGAAAGAAAGCTGAAGAGCTCATGAAACAATACCAAGAGCAATAACACTCACGTTATCTCATGTTTTTTCTGATAAAAAAAACAACCTCGCGACCTTTTGTAGATCATGCGAGGTTGTGCGTACGGCGGGTTTTCTGTTTCGTTGTAGCTATTCCTCAGGGATAACTAACCACAAAACGATGTACGGAATGATACCTGGAAAGCCACCTGGGAGCGCAAGAAAAACAAAGACCACGCGCACGACAGTGACATCGATGCCCATGTAGTTTGCAAGGGCAAGGCTAACTCCGCCTACTTTTCTTCCCTTCTTAGGACGAATGAGTCGTTTCATACAAAACCTCCTTTAGGGAGATTGTACATTTCCTGATGAGTTCGTACCAGTAGATTGAAAGGTGGTTGAAGCTTGTGTTCGTTTCTTCCAAAACGCATACCCCAGTGAAAGTATCTCCAAAAATCCAGCGAGGCCGATGAGGATTGCAACTGACTTTTCACCTTGCATTGCAACATGGATGAAGATAAACCAGAAAATAACATAGACTAGTGAGTGCAAACGTTTCCAATTTTTCCCAAGCATCTGAACACTCTGGGTATTTGAAGTCAAAAAAAGTGGAAATAATAATACAAGTGCAGTCAGTCCAAAAGTAATAAACAAAGGAGGTGGTAGGACTAGCTGTTTTGCAGCTAGCATCGGCAAACTATAGACCGTCATCCCATGAACAAATCCAAGCAAAAAGACTCCAATTCCAGTGTACCGCCGAAACATAATCCCAATTGTTATCAGCGGATGTCTGATCCCAAACCGACCAAGTATTCCAGGAAGTGTGACGATGATAAAGAGAAACGTTGCAAGTTTCCCAGATAAAAGTCCAACATCATACACAAAGTGCATCCACGCGACGTTACTGGTAAATATTGCCCAGGTCGCGAAGAGAAAAAAAACAGTAAGGAGGACATATCCGAATTGTATGGTACGGATTACATTCAGTCGGTTGGCAGTACACAATACAAGGAGTTTTTGAAACATAGCCGTATTGTAGCGCAACTCAACTGAAAAGTAGATGAATATTTCCTGATACCTGTATTCCGTTATGTCCGACTGCCTGTCGTATGCGCGAGCGTATCTCGTATCATTGCTTTGAATTGCTCGTTTGGTCTTCCTGATGCAAAAAAGATCAAATTTCTAGGCATTTTTTCCCCATCATATCCGTATAGCCCCCCATCTTTTGTCACCGTTCCGTCAATCAGTTGCTGGTATGGTGGCACATAGATATAGAACGGCGACTGTGATTCCGTTTTTATCAGTAATGTCGAAAAAAATTTGGGGATGTTGGTTCCTTCAAAAGTTAAAATATCATCAGTTGCAATTTTGTTCTGCTGCACGTACGTTGCTACCTCTGGTGAAAATACTTCTCCCATAAAAGACCCCTTTCTTTAGCTATTCTTTTTGACTTTTTGTCCTTCACTTGTGTCTTTTACACTCCAGCCCAATTTTGCGATTGCATCTCGAAGAGTATCGGACGCTACAAAATCCTTGCTGTCTCTGGCAGCTTGTCGTTTATCAAGAAGCATCTGCACCCCAGACGGAATTTCATGTGTGGAAGGTGAACCAGAAAGTGTAGACGCTTTTGCAAGCCCAAGTCCTAAAACAGAATCAAACTCTATGAGTAAATCGTACTTATCTCCACCAGGAATGTTACTCTTGGCTACTTCCCACAGTAGTGACGTAGCCTCAGGAGTATGCAAATCGTTTTCCATCTGTGAAAAAAACCGAGTGCGATAGTCATTGAGTTTTTTTACTTTCTCCTGCGAAAGTGTTGTTCGCTCTGTTTCTTTTTTGGCCTGTGTCAGTATTCCCACAAGCTTGTCATATGCTTTTTGCGATGCTTCTAGATTTGCCCACGTAAAATTCAGCTCACTTCGATAGTGACTGCCCAAAAACAAAAGCTTAAGAGCCATTGGTGAAAACCCTTTTGCAGTCACATCGTCAAGGGTAAAGAAATTCCCTAGAGACTTACTCATTTTCTCATTCTCAACCCGAAGAAAATTATGATGAACCCAGGTACGAACAAATGGATGCTTTCCCGTCGCCCCTTCTGCCTGTGCGATCTCATTGGTATGGTGAATCGGAATGTGATCAATTCCTCCTGTGTGAATATCAAATTGCTCACCTAGATACCGTATTGCCATCGCACTGCACTCAATGTGCCATCCTGGAAACCCTTTCCCCCATGGACTTCCCCACTCCATTGCACGTTGTTCATTTTTTGGTGAGAACTTCCACAGCGCAAAATCAGTCGCGTTTTTCTTTCCAGCAACCATCTCTACTCGTGCTCCTGCTTTAATTGATTCTTTATCAAGTTTGGCAAGTTCTCCATATGAAGGAAATTTTTCTGTATCAAAATACACCCCATCATCTATCACGTACGTGAGATTATGTTTCTCAAGTCGCTTGATCATCTCAATCTGTTCAGGGATATGTGCAGTCGCTTTGCAGCTCACATCCGGTCTTGCAACATCCATCGCATCTATACACTTCCAAAAAAACTCTTCAAACTCTTTCGCCACATCCCAGACAGTCTTTCCATATTTTTTTGCCCCTTTTTCCATCTTGTCTTCACCCTCATCCGAGTCCGACACCAAATGCCCCACATCCGTGATATTCATGACGTGCTCTACTGAAAACCCAGCATGTTTGAGTGTCCTGACCAGCACATCATCCATGGTGTACTTTCGCATGTGACCAATATGGGCATAGTCATACACAGTCGGACCACAGGCATACATACCGATGTGCATCTTTGTGATTGGTTGCACTTCTTCAATTGTTCGAGAGAGCGTGTTGTAGAGTTTCATATATGTATAGCTTCCTTCTTTGTAGAAAAAATCCGCCAACTTGGGCGGATCAAGATACTACCATGCCCAAGCGTCAACAATCAGCTTGTGCAACAACAACTGGTTTTTTGAACAGTGTTCATATCGATAAAGTATACAAAAGAAATTCACACGAACAAGTACAAATACACTTCCTAGGTTGTTTTACTTTCGTTTATCGCAGAGCGATCTCATATTTTTTGCTGCCAAAACAAACAATCCTATGGAAAAAAAAGCGAGACCAGTTTCAAGCGTTCTCTGAGCAAGTACTTTTAACTCCTCAAGAGAATTAGGTGACAACGATGGAAGCAGACCAGCAAAAATCAGTACGCTTCCGATAAAAACACCATCAAGTCCCGATGGATTTAGTGGTGTAGGATTTTCCTTCAATGCTTTGGAGATAAGTGGAGACTGTTCAGGAAGTTTTGGCATAAATATGTAAAACTCACAAGACTATCTATCCTGCACCCATTCTCTTTTCTGCGCTTGATGCATCCTTTGCTGCCTGCAAGGCATAATCATGACTTTTTTGTTTTTCCAGCTGTTTTATCTGGAATTTTTCTTGTTCTTTTTGTTGCTCTGATATCTGTCGTTGTTGCTCATCAGCTTGCTTTTTTTGCTCATAGTAGCCTTGAGATTGCTGCATGATCTTTTGATGCAACTCTTGATGCTGTTGAACCTTGAACGCATCATCTTGGGCATTTTTTTGTGCGATAGCTGCTTTATTAGCTGGACTACTTGCTCCCTGCTCCTCTTCTGATTTCTGCTCATTTGCTCCCCCACCAGCACCTGAAGACCCAAGTAATTCTTCCAAAATATCCAACGGAGTTTTTGCAATTTGTTTGACTGAGTCGGTTGCTGCTCCCACTACTCCATCTTTGACGTCTGCCGCGACGTCGGACACTGCTTGTCCTACTGCTGATGCTGCTGATTGAAGAACACCCATATCAATACAGGATAGAGAATAGAAGCGAAAGATGCAAGAAAGGGTGTAAAATACCCAAATCATGAACGAACAAGAATCCAAAGCTTATCCTGTATATCGAGCCTTCAGCACAATTGGAAAGTTAACTACGTACGGCTTGTACTCTCTATCTAGAGAAGCTACATGCACAAACTTGCAAAACTATCTCAAGCACTATGTACTTGATAACCCGAATCTGAAGCTCGATCCCAATTTTGAGGTTGATTTTGAGTGTTATTACGTATTACTTGCACCAGAAAACTATAGAGATTTTCGTGACCGCGAACTTGCAGGACATCCGATAAACTATCTTGAGTTAATCACTGTAAGACAAACGCATCGCTGTTGATTCACATTTTTTTGCGCGATTTCACGAGTCGCGTCTTCATTTTTTTCACTGCCCCAAAAAATGCTTTGTAAAAACTATCGCCATTTTCTCGTACGATGATATGTTTTCCTTGAATATCGCCCACAATCTCGACCATGGCGTCTTCTGACTTGCCTTTTTTACGCCGATCAACATCAAGGATGATTTGCACACGAGATAACTGTTTTGAAGAGTATTTGGAGAGTTTACCCACACGAGAAGTAATAAAATTTTTCAATCCGTCGGTAAGAAGTATGTTCTTGCTGGTAAATGAAACCTGCATGTAATTCCTTTCTCTTTATTTTGGTGCTCAAAATAAAAATAAATGAAATGAAATTTCAAAAAAACACCTTTCTATGAAATAGAACGTATTTTACATATTTTTCCTCCCTTCCAGGGCTCGAGCCAATGTCACGCCATCGGCATACTCGATGTCTGCACCGATAGGTAACCCGTGCCCTATGCGTGTAACTTGAAGCGTTGTCCCTGTATCAGCAATCATTTGCTGGATATACAACGCTGTCGCTTCACCTTCCATTGTAGGATTTGTTGCCAATATAATCTCTGAGACATTCTCAAGTCTCTTGGAAATGTCTCGTAAAAACAATTGGTCTGGTCCAATATTATTTAAGGGTGAAATAGCGCCATGAAGTACGTGATACAGGCCGTCATAGATTCCACTACGTTCAAGTGCCAAAAGATCGAGTGGTTGCTCGACAATACACAAAAGTGAACGGTTGCGCGAAATGTCACTGCAGACTTCGCATGGATCAAACTCACCAACATTGTGGCAGGTTGTACATACTTTGGTATTTTTTTTCAGGTCCACCAAACATTGAGCAAATTTTTGCAACTCACTTTCAGGGTTATGCAGGAGATAAAAAACAAGTCTCTGTGCTGATTTTGGCCCTATACCTGGAAGTTTCTCAAACTGCTCAATCGTCTGCCGGATGGAGCGTGGAAGTTTCATCTAAGGAGCAACATTATCACACCATCCTATCCATATCAAACAGAAAAAAAAAGATTGTACTTGCGTAAAAGGCTCATATTCCACTACGATGGTAGTAATGAAAATTGATACACACTCAGAACACATCCAAGCTGGAACTCGTGGACAGAAACTTTCGTCCATGTTGTCTGCAAAACTTCCTGTTCCAAATGGCTTCATTGTGTCGTCGCATGCATTCGAGCAGTTTTGTGAATACAACAATTTAGACGAAAAGATCAATGAAATTTTATCAGCACCGATCCCCACTGACAGTAAGCTACTGCAAAAGAAATCCAAAGAGATTCAAAAACATATTCGCTATGGACAGTTTCCAGAACACATAGCCCACCCCATTCTTGCTCAATATATTGGGATGAAAGAGCCTCGAGTGATGTTGTCTCCAAGCATCTTTCTGGAAGAAAAAATATCGTCGCTTTTTACCAGCTCGGATCGTACCTACTTTGGCTACCAGGGTGATGCAAATCTCTTTGATGGAATACGACAGTTGTGGAGTCATTTTTTTGATATAAAACCGCTTTTTTATCGGTTAAAACATGACAAGAGTCATTTTGACTTACCATTTGCGATTACTATTCAAAAACAGCCACGATTTGTTGTCACTGGACAACTCTATACAACAGACCCCACCACTCCGGCAAAACACACTGCCCTTATCAAGGCTGTCTGGGGAGAAGGTGCGCTCACTGACGAGCTTGACGGTTCTGACTACTACTGGATTTCAATTCCCAGTGGTGAGGAACAAAAAAAAGCTCTCGACAAACAGTCACATGAGTTCTTTTGGGACAATGGGAATGCAACAAAAACACTCACACCAGCAACTCGGGTGCAAAAGAGAAAATTGTCGCAAGCATCACTTGAACAACTTGCAAAATTGGCAAAAAAGGTACAACAGCACTTCTTTTTCCCCCAAGAAGTTGTGTTTGGATTTGATGGAACTGAATTCTTTGTTTTGGAATCAAAAAGACTTGAGATCAAACCTGTGAAACAAGTCGGCGTTCCTTCCGTGAGTCCAGAGAAAAAACTGCCAAAAAAATCTCACGTCCAGTTGCCAGAAAGTTTCCCTCTTGGTCTTGACTATACAGTATCCCCATCAGGACATCTTCCGACAAGTCAAAAAGTATCAGGTCACCTTGTTATTCAAACAAATGCAATTCTTTCTCATTTTGAGGCACAGAAAACGATACGATCCAGAAACGTCTGTGTTCATCAGATTGCCCAGTCATTTCATTTCCTTTCAAAGCACATCGATCCTGCAAAAGGCTTTCTCTACGCGATTAATCTTGATCAATCACAACTCGCAGTCGACACAGAGATTACTGCGTTTATTGCACTCAAAAAACTCCATCCAACCATCTCTCTTGGTGTGAGTATAGCCGGCACTCACCTAACACATAAAATCCACACAACCATGTCTCTACTGATGCAGGCCGGTGTGGTCAGGTCAAGTAAAACCCGACTCTACCCCGTGCTGCAGCTTCCAAGTCAGATTTGGGAAATTGAAAGCTATCTACAAAAAGGAATCGACGGAATTATCCTTGATATCGACCGTATGTCTGAACGCTTATCTGGAGACAAACCGCAACAGTCATGCGATCTCTCCCATCCCATTGTCATTGAGTTGCTGACAAAAGTCAGCCAAATTGCCCGTGAGAACGGCATGCCTCTTTTTGTCACAAGCACTTTCGCTCCAGATCATGATATGCTTGAATCCATTCACAAACTTTTGATTTATGAGTGGATAAGCACAGAAGATTCATACCTTCTGTCTTTGCATGCAATTGGAAATCACAACACATAAGTAGTATGGCAAAAATTACCGATCTACAGGCAAGAGAAATTCTCGATTCACGTGGTTTTCCCACAGTGGAGGTTTTGATTACGCTTGATAGCGGTCACAGTGTGCGTTCAAGTGTTCCTGGTGGCACCTCCAATGGAAAACACGAAGCTGTAGAAATTCGTGATGAAGACCCGGAGCGCATGGGTGGAAAAGGAGTGCTCAAAGTCGTTAACACGGTGAACACCTTGATTCGGCCATTGTTTATCGGCCAAGATCCATTAAAACAAACAGCGGCCGATCAGACACTCTATAACCTAGATGGTACGCCAAATAAATCCAAGCTTGGAGCCAATGCAATCTTAGGAGTGTCCATGGCAATCTGCAAAGCGGGTGCAGCAAGTGTTGGTATGCCTCTCTATCGATACTTCAAAGAAAAATACGGGCTCACAAAAACACTTCATGTACCGTCTCCAATTTTCAACCTCATCAATGGTGGACAACATGGAGCTGGAAACTTGGACTTTCAAGAGTTTCATATTATTCCCACAAGCAACAAAACATTTTCTCAGTCGTTAGAACTAGGAGTAGAGATGTTTCTCGCTCTAGAGCAGGTATTGATCTCAAAAAATGCGATCCACAGCGTTGGAGTTGAAGGTGGTTTTGCCCCAAACCTCTTTACCAACTTAGACGCACTCGAACTCCTCACGGAAACAATGAAAAGAACCTCATACATGTTTGGACAAGATCTATTCTTTGGCCTGGATGTTGCTGCCAATTCTTTTTACAAAAATGGAAAGTATAGTATTCGCGACAGACAAGAACCATTCTCGTCAAAAGATTTGCTTGAGTACTACAAAGAACTGAATGCCAAGTATCATATTTTCTCTATAGAAGACCCATTCTATGAAGATGATTGGGCTGCCTGGTCGCAACTCACTGCACAGATCTCTGACCGTGTCGTGGTTGTTGCTGATGACCTCGTGACTACCAATAAAGAACGTCTCCAGCGCGCGATTAAAGAAAAATCGTGTACATCAATCATGATTAAGCCGAACCAGATTGGAACAGTGTCAGAAACAGTCGAAGTCGTAAAGATCGCCAAAGACGCACATTTTCAAATCGTTGCCTCCCATCGATCAGGCGAAACAAACGATGAGTTCATTGCTGATATGGCTGTGGGACTGGGCTGTGACTATACCAAGTTTGGGGCACCCGTTCGTGGTGAGCGTGTTGCAAAATACAACCGACTTCTTGAGATTGAAACTGAACTTCAGAAAGGAACGAATAGTTAGGAAAGTTTTCAGAGGCAAGAGGCCAGAAAATATGCATTCGTATCAAAAATTGATCGTTTGGCAAAAAAGCGTTCTTTTTGTTACGGAAATTTATGAAAACACAAAGTCTTTTCCAAAAGAAGAAGCATTTTCTTTAACAAATCAAATTAGACGATGTGTTATCTCGATTGCTTCAAATATTGCTGAAGGTTATCAGCGACAGAGTAGGAAAGAGTTTGTTCAATTTTTGTATATTTCATATGGTGGTTGTGCTGAACTATACACACAATTAGTTCTTGCGAGAAATCTTAAATATATATCTGAACAACAATTTATAACGTTAAGTCAACAATTAAGTGAAATAGAAAAAATGCTAAATGTACTTACAAGAAAGTTGAAGGTTAAGTAAACTGACCTCTGACCTCTTGAACCTGAAATCTCGTTTCTATGCCAAATCGTCCAAAGCCTGTTGTACTACTAATCCTTGATGGTTGGGGAATTGGTCCTGCCGATGCAGGCAATGCAATCACCAGTGCAAATACCCCAAACATGCGAAGCTTTCAGGTAGCCTACCCTCATACCCAACTTACAGCATCTGGAGAAGCAGTTGGACTCCCTAGAGGCGAAGACGGAAACACAGAGACTGGACACCTAAATATCGGTGCTGGAAAAATCGTGTATCAGGACCTTCCTCGCATCAATATGAGTGTAGCGGATGGAACATTTGCAAATAATCCGGTCTTCTTGCAGGCAATTGCTCATGTGAATCAACATA